>JAEPQP010000169.1 GCA_017640485.1 Phycisphaerales bacterium
ATCACACCAGTACACAAACACGAACACCCCCCGATACCCCTCCCCAAACAACCGCTCCCAGGTCCCCAGCGCCTCCACATCGTCCATCGTCACCCACGATTCCAGCCGCGCCTTCGCCGGACGACCATCCGCCAATCGCAGTCTCGGGAGCCTCCGCCCCTTCACCTCCACCAATAGGTTGTCTGCCCCTATACCCGCCACCCCATCATCCCCTGGATCGCCATACACCACGAAATCAAAGTTCTTGATCGCCGATTTCTCGCCCCCCACTCCCTCCAACTCGAGCTTCGCTGACTTCGGAAGCAGCGCCCTCCGCGCCTCATTTACCGCCATATACGGCACCCGCTGATCACGCAGATACCCCTCAAACGCACGCTCATAATGGTGCCGACGCTGTGCCATCCCCACCACTATACCAAATCCCACTCCAAAATGATCGGTATCCGTCTGGAAATTGTCATTCTTTGTTCGGTATTCCGATCACTACTCAGGCTCCGGATCCCACCCCAACCGATCCAGAATGATCCAGATCCCCATCGGATTCTCCGCCCGCTCGAACCCCACCATCATCCTCCACGCCTCCTCGACCTCCACCGTCCGGATCAAGCTCCGATGATTCGCCACAAACAGCACCACATCATCGCACCCGTCCAGACTCGCCGACTCCACCGAAACAACCCCATCCCCCAGCGCGTTCGCCGCCTCATCGACCGCGCCCAGCCCCTTCGTCTGCACCGGCGCGATCACGCGCCCCACGATACAGGTCACCGGCACCGACTTGGGCATCGTCCGACTATTGAGCTTCGTCAAAAACTCCGACCCCGGCTGCAAATCCGTCCCCGCTTGCCCGTCCCCATCCTCAGCAAGCTTCCCCAGTAATCCCACATCCAGCTCATCGGACGCAACCCACCGCTGCACCCGCTCGCGCACCTCAGCAACCCCCCGCAACTTCGCCCACGCCGACCCCTCGTTGGGGGTCCCCACCAGAATCAATCTCCCAATATCCACCCCTCCGATCATCCCGCTTGAATCCCCCATCGCCGGACTCGTCAGCGCTTCGCGTGACACCAGCCCCCCCATCGAGTGCGCCACCAGATCCACCCGCTCCACCCCCTGCTCACCCAACCACCCAATAGAGTCTTCGAGCCCCTCAGCGCTGCGGACCACCGACTGATCATTCGGATAATCAAACCGCGCCACCCGATACCCGCTCTCAAACAACGCCGGCGCCACATCGTCCCAGATCCCCCCAGGCTCATCCAACCCATGCACCAACAGCACCACACGATCCCCCGGAAACCCAGCACCCTCCCCGTCCGATCCGTTCTCCGCATACCAAGAGAACATCTCCGATTCCGATCCATACCAGCCGCGACCATCAAACCAGCGCACCACGCCGTCGGGATGCTCGACCCAACCACCCAACCCGTCACCCCCGCGCCAGTTCCCACCGACCAACTCCCCAGCGCCCACGGCGATCCCCCCGAGCCACACGCACACCGCGCCCGCAAATCCGATCACCAGCCCCATCAACTCATCAACATGCGATCCCCCGTCACCCTTGCGATTCACGGCGACTCCGCGAGCAACCGAAGCAACCCACGCTCCGCTTCCTCGTACCGCTTGTACGCCGCATCAACACTCGTCGCCAGACGCTGCAACTCCATCTTCAGCTCGTCGCCAGACATCTGCGGATCCGATCCCTGACCGCCCGCAAGACGCACCGCGGTATCCAGCGACTGACTCGCCGAGTGTAACTCCGCGACCGAACGAGCGTACATCCTCGTCGCCTCGTACAAAGGCTCCTTCTTCAGATCACTCTTGCTCGGCTTGTTCAGCAACCGCCAAGGCTGCCAGCGGAGTTCCTCAACAAACACCTTCGCGTCCAGACTCAACTGCTGCGCATTGACCATCGTGGCCGAGATCCGAGGCCGATTCTCGATCATGATCCCCTGGACCTCGCCGAGCGTGTCGTTGAATGACCCGACCGCCAGCGCCCCATCATCGAGCAGCGTGTTTGCTTTATCAATCGTCTCGCTCTTCACACGATCCGTGATGTCGCGGATGTTGGTCGTGATCTCTGCGAAATTCTCCCGGTTCTCATCAACCGTCCCCCGGATGCTCGCCATCGTCTCACGCGCATCCTCGATTGCCGGCTCGATCTTCGACGCCACCCCGTCCACCGAGTCGATCGTCGAATCAATCTTGTCGCTCCACCCGCCCTCGGCGGTCAACCGATCGGTGAACATCCGGATGTTCTCCATCGTTGTGCGCCCATCATCCACACCTTTCTTGAACTCCGGCTCAAGCTCCTCAGCCATCCGGCGCACCGAAGCCGTGACCTCCTTCGCGTTGTCCGCAGTCTCTGTGACTGTGTCGGACCATTGCGGGAACTTCCCGATCACATCCTTAATCTTCTTCGCTTCTTCAGCACCCAGCCCCATCTGCGTCAGGATCGACGGCGCAAAGCGACCCACGATCATCTCGTCCTCATCAAGCACTCCTCCAGCGTCTGGAGACCACGAAGCGTGCGCCTCGCCCGCCGGGACCGCGCCGCTGCCAGCAGACGCGATGTTGATCCGCGATACCCCGCCGAGGATCGGTGGAGCCAGATCCGCGACCGCGTCCTCGAACAACACCAGATCAGACGCAACTTCAACAAGCACATCCATCGCAACCGGGACCATCGCCTCGGATCCCTCGAGCTGTTCGCTGTGCATCGATACCGAAACTACCTCGCCGACCGCAAGACCCGCGAAGCTCACCTCAGACCCCGACTCCAGACCCAGCACCCCCACCGTCGTCGGGAACCGAACCACAAACGACTTCTTGGAACCAAACTTCCCCGTAATGTCGCCGAGGATAAAGCTGAACAACACCGCGAGCAGGACCCCAAAGATCACAAAGCTCCCGGCAAGCACATTGTTCTGATTCACTGTCCGCATGCTCATGACTTCATACCTCCAACCAGCGATCGCCACGCCGGTCATCATACCACAATCGGCTCAAAACAAGCCTTCAATCCACCCCGAGCCAATCACCCACGCGTTGGCTCAACACTCGGCGTCCGCGTCACGCGATCCATCGTCATCCCAAACAGATCCGCCGAATACCCCTGCTCGTCCCGACGAGCCGCCAAAGGCCCATCCGGCGCACCCCTCAAAAACTGCCGAACCAACTGTTTATCTTCATCGAGCAGCTTCGTCTTCTCTTCATCAAGATCCCGCAGATGCTCGAACCATTCCCGCTCGTGCACGCACAGCATCCGACCACGATCCAGCATCGCCATCCGATCCGCGATCGTAAAGGCGCTGTCCATCTCGTGCGTCACCACAATACTCGTCACCCCCAGCTGCTTGGACAGCGCCACCATCAACTGGTCAATCTGGGCGCTCGTCACCGGATCCAGCCCCGCGCTCGGCTCATCGTAAAACAAAATCTTCGGATCCAGCGCCAGCGCTCTCGCCAGTCCCGCGCGCTTCTTCATCCCCCCCGAAATCTGAGCCGGGAACTTGTCCGCGTGCTCGCGCAGCCCCACCAGCTCGAGCTTGATCTTCACCTGAATATCAATAATCTCCTGATCCAGATCCGTGTGCTCCTGCAATGGGAGCGCCACATTCTCCGCGAGCGTCATCGAGTTAAACAACGCCCCCGACTGGAACAAGATCCCGAACTTCTTGCGGACCTCGTTGAGCCCCTCTTCTTCGAGCCCGCAGATATTCTGGCCGAACAGCTCGATGCTCCCCTCGTTCACCTGGTGCGTCCCGATCATGCTCCGCAACAGCGTCGACTTCCCCGAACCGGATCCCCCCATCACCACCATCGTCTCGCCGGGATACACATCCAGATCGATGCCCTTGAGCACCGTCTGGTCATCAAACCGTTTGACCACCCCCCGGCACTTCACGATCGGTTCAACACCTTCGCGACGATCCGATGCGCCGTCTGCACGCC
>JAEPQP010000103.1 GCA_017640485.1 Phycisphaerales bacterium
CCCCCCCAGATCAATCACCCCGCCCGCGCCCGTGCTGAGCACCAATCCAGAAATCATCCCGTCCTCATCGTTACGCACCGAAACAAGCCGGAGCATCCCGTTCTCTGCGGAATACTGACCATCAACAGGAAACGAACCGTGCACCTCCAGCTGACCCCCAACCGATTCATACCGACCACCCCCCTCCACATCGCCCTCAACCCTGAGCACATGATCCGGATCGTTCCCAACGAGCACCCCATTGTTCACAAGCCTTGAACCCGATCCCAAGACCACTTCACCCGACCCCTCAAGGACCTGGTTCTCCCCAATGGTGAGCGTTGAATCGGAAGCGACATCGATCCCGATCGAAGCAAAGTTCGAGTCGCTCTCTTGAAGACGGATCGACCCATCCCCGCCAATCACCACATCATGCTCAATAAGCAGCTTTGCATCCGCCGTCCCATCGTTGCTGTTCACATGGAACAACCCGTGATTGGTCATCGAACCCGCAACCCGCACGGCCCGATTGTTCCCAAACAGCTTGATCGTCCCGGCATTCTCCACGCCATCAAGCACCACACCGTCCAACACAAGCATCTCGCCGCTGCCCGTTGTAAAGAGCTCGCCCCCCGCAACCGTCGCCCCCTGCTTCAGAATCAGCGTGCTGTCCACCGCACCGATCCGCGCCGAGCCAGATTGCGTGATCGTCCCGCCCAGAACCATATTCGCACTGCTCAGACTGTCCGCAATGATCTCGCCGTGGTTTTCAATCAGCCCCTCGACGACCCCCGAGCCAAGAATGGATTGCCCCGACCCGATGGTCAGCACCTGCGCGATCGAGTTGAGCGCCACCTCGGTCGGATTGATATCCGCCGCGAGCCGAACCGTTCCGTGACCAGTGATCGATGATTGGAACAGAAAGTCCAGCGAGTTGTTCGGGCTGGTCGTGGACGCGAGAATGATCTCGCCGTGATTCTCGATGGATCCAAAGATCGAAGTCGATGTCGGCGGATCAAAGGTCAGCGTCGCATCCGGATTCGAAATCACCAGCCCCCCAAGCACAAGATCCATCACCGAGCGAACATGGTACGAACTCATCAACCCCAGCTCCGCATTGTCCAGCGCAGTATCAGGCACATCCGCAGGCGACCAGTTGGACGCATCATCCCAGAACCCATCCAAAGGCAACGACCACTCAATCGATTGCGCGTGCGCCCCCTGGACAACCACAGCACCAACCAGCACAGCAGAAACGACACCCACAGAAGACTTCGACCTCATCACACCACCAAGCAAAACCAGCAGAATTCGAATCAATAGAACAAGATATACATTACTGGGAGCGCGGATCGGATGCAACTAAAAACCAAACTCTATCGATTCCAATCAAGTTTAAATCAGTGCTGACTGAAGAGGACTTTGCGAGCAATGGATGAACCAGCATTCATGCACCACAAAACGATACAATGCAAGCTAGGCACAGGAAGGATCCAGTTTGCCAAAGCCATTCTCAATATGAATCATGAAAGCGGAACGAATGTCAATCACTCAAGCAATATCGGTCTCTGTAGTCATCTTGTGTATGCTGCCTGCTTGTGGTGAGCAGTCATCGCTTCAGGAATTGAAGTCGGAAAGTTCTGATTCCATAGGACAACCCATAGAGCAAATCACAGAACAAGAGGTTGAACAGGTCGAAGCGCAATCAGATGAAGCAGAAGAAGAAACTTCCGTATCAACCACAGTCGATCCAGAACCAGAGGGTGTTGAAGCCGCGATCAATGCAGACGATGGATACCCAACTGGCCAGTCAACACCCGAAGGCGCCGCATGCGATCTCGCAAGATCATTCATTCAGCCCGACGGAGCGTTATTTCAGTCGGTCTGTTTGTCATGGCCACATGGTCAATCGGGCGAAGCCTATACCGAGTTCATCAACAACATGGGCACGAAAATGGATTCGATGCAGGGGAAAAACATCGCGGATTTCGGGGGGCCAAAGCAAATCACTGCAGTGTACAAAGCGCGTTATCTGTCAAGGAGCGGTCCTGGATCGTTCGGGTTCGCCGTCATGGATTTGCATGATGTCATGTTTGTTGATGTCGTGGCTGAGACTTGGGAGGACTCAACATTCTTGAGCAGAACGCTTGTGGTTCAGAAAAGCAACAAGAAGTGGTATGCCATGCCCCGTCCGGACTTATTCCCGTTGCTCAGCGCTGGCCTGAACGAAGAATCGGATTCTACAACTCTATGGAATGAAGAGTCGCCTTAAGCCGGCTCAAGAATCATCAACCGCTCAAGATGCCCGCGGATCTGTGTCGCTGTGCATTTGTTGTGGTCGATCTGCTCCGCGACCCATCCAAAGGCGCGAGCCGCTTCGACATTCTCGATCGTGTCATCAAAGAACAAGATCTGAGACCCAGCAGCGTTCACCCGCCGCTCGTAGGCCGCGAATGATTTTTCGTCTGGTTTCGCTAGCCCAAACAGGTGGCTCCCGTGCTTGTGCTCGATCACAAAAGCGCTCGGAGATTCCTCTTCCATCCGCTCCCAGTGCAGGGTGTTGGTGTTGGAGAACAGCCCGGTCGTGAGATCCGCGTACTCGTTGAGTTCGTCGATCAGCTCCCCGACCCCCTCGTACTCATCGAGCAGCCATGCGTGATGCACGGCCGCGACATCCTCGATCGAGTACGCCTCGTCTGACGCTTTGGAGATCGAGCGGAAGAACGCCTTGTCGCTCATCTGTCCGGTCTGGTAGCGCGGCTCGATGGCGCGCATTTTCTTGTAGCACGCCGTCCCGGCTTTCTTGGTTTTCTTTTCGATCCCCGCGTTGGCGCAGCCTTCTTCCCATGTGCGGCAGATTTTGAGGATGACCCCACCCCAGTCGAAACAGATGTGCCGGATGTCATCGCTCATTCGTGGTCTCCTGACTGACCTGACTGCTGGTCGGAACCTGTAGAACCGGGAGTAACTTTCATGATCTCATCCATGACCGTGGTCGCGAATGAGCCGCGTGGGAGTTCGAAGGCGCACCGGATGTACGCTCCGTGATCATCGACGCCGCTCTCGACTTCGGGGTCGATGACCGGGATCCGCATCGGTCTGCGGTCGCCTCCGATCATCTGGTACCGGTCCAGAGATTCGCACGATTGTAAATCTTTGATCGATACCCCAGTGTTGGCAAGGGCTTGGAGTTCAATCGCGTCAATTTCGCCCGATGCTCGCTGCATGGTGGTGCCCCACATGGGGCCGGAGGGACCGATTTCGCCGCTGGAAAGGCGCTCTGTGAGGCTCTCGGAGGCTTGTGGATCCTCGGGCGGGAATTGTTCCACGGGGAACAATTGGCGCGATTTGAGCACGAACGCGAGATCGCCGGGGAGGAGTTGGTTGTGGTTGGACTGCGCGATCCGGTCGTTGAGGATCTGGTTGAAGATCGCGGATTGGAATGCGGAGATGAAGAATCCGGCGGCGGTCTGGTCGATCGCGGCGATCGCTTCTTGGGGGGTCGCGCCCTGGCTGAGGCGTTTGAGGACTCGGCGTTCGATCTTGAAGACTTTGGGGAGCGCGTCGTGTGCGGCGAGAAAGTTTCCTGCCGCGTACGACTCGCGGGCGGCGTGCTGGTTCTCGGGCGCGAGGGGGTGGGGGGCGCAGAGGTGGTCGAGGGCGAGTTGGTGGTGCTGGAGGATGAGGGCGCGTCCGATCTCGTGGTTGTTCTGGAGGAGTCCGAATCGTTGTGGGCCGAAGCGGTTTGGTAGGCCTTCTTTGGCGAGGAGCAAGAGGGCGCGGTGTGTGTGGAGGATGTTGGTGGGCTCGACATCGCGGACGCGGATGGAGAAGCGGTTCCCTGCGAGGTGGCCTCGCTTGAGTTTGTTGGTGTGGAGGTCGGCCCAGAGGACGGTGAGTTTTTCGTGTTGGAGTGAGGGGAAGTCTTCGGGGGTCTTCCCCGGCGTGTGGATCGAGATGACCTGCTGGGTGATCGCGTGTTTGTCTTTGAGTCCGGCGTGACCGATCGCTCGTTTGTTGACTTTGAAGTGTCGCGCGACGATGTCGATGAGTTGGAGAGTGGAGAGTCCTCGCTTTTCGATGAAGAGGTAGATGTGCTCGCCGTGTCCGGCGGGGAGGTAGAGGGGGATTTCTTGGACTTGGAAGTCTTCGGGTCTGTTTTTGAGTGTGCCTGCGATGCCTGGGATGTCGCGGGTGAGGTAGACGGGGGCGCTGATCGCGGCGTCGAAGGGGGGGAGTTGTGGTTGGGTGGTGGGGGGCATGAGAGGGGATTGTAGTGGCAAAGATCTTGTCAGAAATTTCTAAATGATAGGTTAAAAATTGAGACTACGCAGTATCATCTAGAGGATTTCCACCTTGTAGAAAGGCCAATAATTTGAGTTGTAATCTGAAATCAGTTTTTGTTTTTTTCACGGCTTGCATTTTTGCTTGTGTTGCTACTGCTCAAGTTCTGTACGAATCTCAGCTGATTGCTCCAGCCGATGGGGAAATGACAACTGGTCTTGGGGCATTTGGTATAGCACTAAATGAAGATGTGATTGCGCTGACCGCTTGGGAATCTGAAGGCAAGGCAGAAGGAGAACAAGCTGGGGCAATCTATCTGTTCAATCGTCAAACACGCGATCAAGTCGGATTGATTCGGTCAAGCTATCGGCCTGAGGGGTATTTTCCATACGCAATGGATATTGATGAAGACTATTTGATCGCGACTGACAGGAGCGACAACAGCCTTCATGGATTAATCCATATTTACAATGCGGTTACTGGTGAGTTGATTCGCACGATCGTCCCGAATCATGCGACACAAAATACAGCATTTGGGATCGAGGTTGCTGCAGCGAACGACAAAATTGCGGTAACAGCAGCTGCTGATCCAAATGAAGGCTCTAGCAATGGGGCCGTCTACATTTATGATATTGCAAGCGGAGAGCAGTTGCATCGGCTTCAGAGTGCAGAACAGGTTTTTGTTCCACACAATTCATTCGGGCGAGATCTGGCTATGGATGACGAATATGTCTATATTGGATCTCCAAAAAATCGAGATCAGGTTTTTAATGGTGGAGCGGTGCATATTTACAGTTTGAATTCAGGGGAATTTGTTCGGACAATTTATCCTGAAGATCCGCAGTTCGGTGCGGAATTTGGCAACGAAATTTCAGTATCTGAGAACATACTAGCTGTTGGGGTGAGATATGCTAATGGGACTTCCAACTCATCGGGCGCGGTATATCTTTACGATATCGAGTCGGGCCACCAGTTGCATAAGATAGTTCCGTGTAGTGATCATTCTGGTCACCGGTTTGGTACAGCTGTTTCTTTGAGTCAAGGTAGGCTTGCAGTAGTTGCTCCGCTCGATGTGGAGCTCAATCCAAATATTGGTTCAATATTTATATACGATATATATAGTCTTTCGCTTATAGCTCAATATTACCATGTAGGTGTGGTGTCAGGAAGTTATCTTGATACGACAATAGAGATGTCCGGTGATGACCTCGTTTATAGGTTGCGGTTGACTGAAGGTCCGAACACTTCAGTTGCAGGTTTTTCCAATGTGCCATGTGCGCCTGATCTATCCCCGGACGGAAGTTTTGATCACTCTGATATTTTAGAATTCATTAACCAACGGCCAGATCTCAATTGTGATGGAGTCTTTGATTTCTTTGATGTGTCCGATTTCGTATCGGTTACTGAGAATTGCTACGGTGAGCCTTGATGGAGGTTGGGGTGGAGGTGTCCGGCTTATGGGCATGACCTTGAGGGACCCGGGGATGATACGAAGCCTTTGGAGTACGGGGGGTCGGTTGGGATGGCCGCGGAGTGAGGGCGTGGATGGTCCGGTGGGGTGTCAGATCGTGTATATTGATTGAGCTTTCTGCGAGTTGACTGGTTGTTGGTTCGTGATCACGGATTCATGAGAGGGGGCTTCGATTGAAGTTGATACGCTCGTTTACGCTTGTGCCTGCGGCGGCGGTGATCATTGCGAATATTGTGGGGACGGGGATCTTCGTGAAGACTCGGGTGATGACGGTGAATGTGGGATCACCCGAGCTTGTGATTGCGGTGTGGATTGCAGCGGGTTTGTTGTCGCTCGCGGGGGCGATGTTGTACGCGGAGCTCAGCACGATGATGCCTCGCTCGGGGGGGCAGTTCAACTTTATTGGTGCGGCGTTCGGGGAGCGGTGGGCGTTCTTGTTTGGGTGGACGCGTGTGCTGGTTGCGGGTGCGGGGAGCGCGGCGGTGGCGATGTTGTGCGTGATCTTTTTCAATAACCTGATGGGGGGCGGGTTGTCGGATGTGATGATGCGGGTGCTTCCTGTGGTGGTGCTGTTGGTTGCGGTTGGGTTGAACTGCGCGTCTGGTCGCGCCAACGGGGGGATCGCGACGGCGCTTACTGCGGGGAAGATTCTGTTGGTGTTGAGTATCGCGGTGGGGGCGTTTGTGTTTGGGGATGGATCGTGGTCGCACTTTCAGGGGGATGCGAGCGGCGGGCTCGGGGAGGGTGTGCCTGAGAGTGCGCGGGGCGGGGTTGCGGGGTTTGGTGCGGCGATGCTTGGGGCGCTTTGGGCGTACAACGGATGGAATGTGATTGTGGCGATCGGGGGTGAGGTGAAGAATCCGTCTTGGACGCTGCCTCGGGCGTTGATTGGAGGGACGACGCTGGTGATCGTGTTGTATGTGTTGATCAATATTGCGTACTTTTACATTCTTTCGCCTCTTGAGATTGCGGATATCCCGGAATCTTCATCGATTGCTTCGGAGGTTGCTTCTCGATTTATGGGTGCGGGGGCGGCGGCGGTGCTTGCTGGTGGGTTGATGATTTCTGCGTACGGGACATTGCATGCGGGGATTTTGGCTGGGCCTCGGCTGCCGTACGCGATGGCGGAGCGTGGGATCTTCCCTCAATGGTTCATGTGGCTGTCGAGTCGGGGGGTGCCGGTCAATGGGGTGGTCGCGATGGGGTTGTGGGCGATCGTGCTGACGCTGTCTGGGACCTTCGATATTTTGACGGATATTTATGTGTTTGTTTTGTGGGTGTTTTATGGGTTGACCGGTGCGGGGTTGTTTGTGCTTCGTCGGACGCATCCGGAGTATGAGCGTCCTTACCGGGTGTGGGGGTATCCGGTAGTGCCTGCGTTGTTTTTGTTGGTGACGGCGTATTTGTTGATCAACACGATGATCGCGACGCCGGGTCGTGCGATCGCGGGGGTGGTGTTCATAGTTTCGGGGCTGCCGGTGTATGAATACTTCAGGCGTCGCGGCGGGGGCGATGATCGTGCGTGGTTGGAGTAGTTGATGCAGATGATCTATACACAAAATCACCTCTTAGATTGAGAGGTGATTGGTGTTTGCTGAACTGGTTGTTCGGGCTTATCGCCGGCGGCGGGTTGCGGCGATGGTGGTGAGGGCGAGGAGGGATGTTGAGGCGGGGGAGGGGATGAAGAGGTTGGCGGTGCCGTTGTTGATGATTCGCTGGGAGGCGACGGGTCCGACTTGGACATACTCGTTAGCGGAGAAGCTGACGCTTTCTTGGGTGCCGTCGAGGAGGACATCGCTGATGGCGGTGTCGGATCCGAAGCTGATGTTGAGTTGGGTGAGGATGTCGCGGCGGAAGGCCCATGCGACGCCGGAGGCGTCGGAGAGGTTGGGGAACGACCCTTCGATGGTGATGGGGTAGTTGTCGGCGATCGCTGGATCGAAGTGGACGAGGGTGAAGGACCACGAGGAGGGGTAGTAATCGGAGACGGCGCGGTCGAAGGTGATGGATCCGACGAGGCGGGTCTGGGCGGGGGTGTTGGATGTGTAGAACTCCCACTCCTGATCGATGATCCAGGTGGTGGGGGCTGCGGCGGCGGTGGTCGCGAGGACAGCGAGCGTGGCGGCGGTTGCGGTGATGTTCATGTTGGTTCCCTCTCGAATAGGCTGGGTCTGGTTGGATTTGAGTCGATACGGTACAGCGTAGATGGTGGGGGTGCCAATAAAATGGACGGATTGTCCATGGGAAATTGCTGGTTGGTTGGGGGAATCGCGTGTTTTATTGGCGATCGTGTTCTTTGAAGCCGTCGGTGGGGTCGTCGTCTGGTGGGGTCATGACGCATGCTTGTTCGATGACGGATTCTTCGGCGAAGATGGGGACATTGGTCGCGATGCCGAGTGCGATGGCGTCGGAGGGGCGTGCGTCGATGTGGACGAGGTGGCCGTCGGGACGGGCGATGGAGAGCTGGGCGATGAAGGCGCCGTCGATGAGGTCGATGATGGTGATCGCTTCGAGGGTTGCTCCGAGTCCTTCGATGGTGTTTGCGAGGAGGTCGTGGGTCATGGGGCGCGGGAGGTCGATGCCTTCGAGTCGGCGACCGATGGCGGCGGCTTCAACAATCCCGATGACGATGGGGAAGGCGCGGGGGGATTGAAGGTTGGGATCGGCTTCGCGGAGCTCGATGAGTTGCTCGGGCTTGCGTTCGTGGATCAGGATTCTGGAGAGTTCCATTGGGACCAACATGGGAGATTGTAGGGGCGTAGAGCATCAAGAGACAGGAGGCTCTAGAGTGGAGGGCAAAACGGAGGTGTCGTTGTAATGGTGAATGGTGATGTATCCGGCTCAGATGATCGAGAACATGCTCGCACGGGATTGGGGCAGGGGTGTTGGTTTGGTATGGGGGGGCGGCACGGGGTGGAGAACCGGATCGTAGATTTTGCATCGGCGCTCGATGAGGTGGATACATCACAATTGAGTGCAGTCGATATAGGTGCCGCGGAAGGCGATATTACAGGGTGGATCGCGGAGCGGTTTCGGGAAGTGGAAGCGATCGAGTTGATGGACACTTTGCATGCGACACTTTTTGAGCGATTTGAATCAGTCGAGCATGTATCGGTTCGGAGGGCTGATATTGCTGATCAGCCATTGGTTGGGCAGAGTGATGTGGTGTTCTTGCTTGGTGTGTTGCATTATTTTTCGAGCGAGCATCAGCGGCGATCGATTCTCACGCACTGTCTTGAGCACACGGGTTGGTTGTGTTTCATGCGAACCGGTATACGGGACTTTCGTCTGAGGGATCAGCGTCAGATGGAACTCGCGGATCGATACACCACACTACGAACCTTACTCGATATGGACCCGGATGGATTCGATATGTGTGTGATCGACAACGGGTATCGGGGTGTAAAGCGGAAGCGGCTGGGAGACCTCGCGATTTATCGTCGGCGGGCAGAAGGGAATCCATTCCCGAGTCTGAAGGAGATGTTCTCATGCACACGGGGATACCTACACCGCGGTGCAGTCGAACGGCGGGTGTGTTGTGATGGTGATGGGGATCCAGTCGTTTACTGAGTGTTGTGGTTTATAATTTATGTTGGGTTTGGGGATGCGGTTGTGGGGATTTGCAACGCGTTTCCGGTGTGGCCGTTGGCGAAGGCGCCGCGTTGGTGGGTGAGGATGGATTCGATGTAGCGGGTGAAGTCGGGGCTGGCGCGGTGGAGGTGGCGGGTGCGGTTGTGCCAGACTTCGGAGACGAGTTGGGTGTTGACGATTCGTTTGATGTCGGGTTGCCAGATGTTCCAGACGCGCCGGTCGAGGATTCCGAGCTCGACGAGGGCGTGTTCGTGGGCGAGGAGATCGAAGTATTCGCGGATCGCGACGGCGGTCTCGAGGTCGCCCTCCCAGTGGGTGTTGAGGCGTTGATCGGCTTCGAGTCTGCGGAACTCGATGAGGGACGCGTGGCGTTCGGTCAGGGAGAGGAAGACCTGGGCGTTGAGGGATTGTTTATGGGATTTGGACCCTCGCAGGTACGCGAG
>JAEPQP010000094.1 GCA_017640485.1 Phycisphaerales bacterium
AGAGAGAGAGAAAGAGAGAAATCAACTTCACAGGCCTTTCAACCCATCTTGTTGCGTGTCAGTGAGGTTTGCTGTCCCTTACAACGAGAAAGTACATCAAGACCGAGAAGATGCCAGTCGCTTGCCAACATTTTTTATCACACCCCACATAATTCTCACTCACGCCTCAAAAAACGCCCTTCTGACCGCCAAATCCCCCAAACAAAATTATCGGCACAAACCGCATAACACGCATATCCTTACCCTGCGACTGGAACAACAGACCAGCAAACCCCCTCCACACACACGGCGCACGACCGCCAGGAGCCCCCATATGACCACCGCAACCGCATCCGACCTCGCCATCAACGGCGGAACCCCCGTCTTCAACCAGAATGTCCCATTCATGGCCGTCGGACTCACCAAAAAAGACATCGCCGCCGCCAACGAAGTTCTCGAATCCGGCATGCTCCGCGCCGCCTCCAAATGCGCTGCACTCGAAGAACAGTTCGCCGCCAAATCCGACGCAAAGATCGGCCTCACCTGCTCCAACGGCACCACCGCACTCCAACTCGCCTACGGCGCACTCCTCGAACGAGGCGACGAAGTCATCGCCCCATCATGGACCTACATCGCAACCGTCTCCATGCTCGTTGCTGCCGGCGCCAAGGTCGTCTTCTGTGACTCCCTCGAAGATTCCTACCAAGCCGACCCCGCCGACATCGAGAAGAAAATCACTCCGAACACCAAAGCCATTGCCGTCACCCACCTCTACGGCATCCCCGTCGACATCGACGCCATCCAAGCAATCGCCGAGAAGCACAACCTCAAAGTCATCTACGACTCAGCACAAGCACACCTCGCTGAGTACAACGACAAGGGCATCGGCGCCTACGGCGACGCGTGCACCTACTCCTTCTACGCCACCAAAAACCTCGGCACCGGTGAAGGCGGAATGCTCACCACCAACAACGAGGAACTCGCCACCACCATCAGCGCCCTCCGCTCCCACGGCGAAACCGACAAGTACCTCCACACAAGCATCGGTTTCAACTACCGAATGAACGACATCACCGGCGCGATCGGGCTGTCCAAACTCGAAACTCTCAGCCAAGAAACCGACCGCCGCCGCGCCGTCGCCAACCTCTACCACTCCCGCATCGACAACATCCCAGGCGTCGACCGCCCCGTCCCCACCGCAAACTCCAACCCAGCTTGGCACCTCTACACCTGCCGCGTCGATCTCGACGCACTCACCTGCACAAGAGACGAGTTCTGCGAAGCCCTCAACAAAGAAGGCGTCCCCACCGCAGTCCACTACCCCAAGCCGCTGACCCAACAACCCGCGTTCAGCGACCTCGCGGACCAAGAGTCCTCAGTCCCAGTCTCCGTCAAACTCGCCTCAACAGTCTTCTGCATCCCCATCCACCAGAACCTCACGGACGACCAAGCCAACGGCGTCTGCGACGCCCTCGCCAAAGTCGCCAACGCGTTCGCGAAGTAAACGACTCTGATCATTGATCCATCTTTAAGTCTTCGATGAACCGTGCTTCTGGCACGGTTCTTTCATACCGAACCCCGAGCTGTTCGCTCACGATCATCCGCACTTGATGAAACATCGCAGCTCGCTGTGCATCATCCATCTTGAACTCTGGATAAGTGCGCTCAACAAGCCGAACACACAACTCATGCAGTTCACCAACGGTGTATGTCTTACTCGCATCTTCATCCGAGATGACGATCTTGAAGTGATCCTCGCACTCCATCACAAGCTCAACACTATCGAGCCCCATCACACCACCCCCGCCACCACCCCAACCGTCCCAGGCCCCGCACGCAACACACAATCACTCGCAATCCCCGCAGGCACCAACACAGTCTGCCCCGCCTCCAGCACCACCTCATCAAACCCCCCGCTCCGACTCGCGACCGATGCCCCCATCGTCTTGGGAACCATCAACACCACAGGCCCATCCTGCTCTCCCTCAACCAACCCCACCTCACTACAACTCGCGCTCACCACATCCATCGTATAAAAATCTGTCCCACTCACCCGAGTCCGAACACTCCCCATCTTCGGAGGCCCACCCATCCCCATCTTCGCACTGCTAATACTCAAATCAGCAGCAACCCCATCACTCGGCGCATCAAAGCTCGCACACTCCACCGCCTGCTCCACATGCAGCTCCCGCCCTTCGCGCCCATACTCGCTCGCCCAGTCATACACCCGGTAAGTCGTATCGCTCGGCGTCTGCACCTCCGCAACCAGCACCCCCGCTCCCAGCGCATGCACAGTCCCCGACTCCAGCGTATGACACGCCCCCACCACCGCCGCCTCGCTCCGCATCACCTCAGGAACCGTCCCATCGGTAATCGCCCGTTGCAAGTCTTCCCGCGTCACGCCGTCCTTCAAGCCCTTGTAGATCACCGAACCGGGCTCCGCATCGAGCACAAACCAGCTCTCGGTTTTCAAATGAGCATCAGTATGCGCCGCCGCATAAGCAGCCGACGGATGCACCTGCACGCTCAGATGCTCCCGCGCATCGAGATACTTTACCAGCAGCGGGAAACCACCCTCCGCGCTCAGCTCAACACTCCCCATCATCCCCGCGCCCCATTCCGCGATCGCGTCGCGCAGCGTCTTCCCCTTCATCGCTCCATTGCAAATCACACTGATCGCGGCATCCCCCCCGCCCCCACTTGCGCTCGTAGAACTCAAATCCGCAAGCTCCCACGACTCCCCGATGTTCACCCCCTTAGGGAGCGTCTTCCCGAACGACGCGAGCCGACGCCCGCCCCAGACCTTCTCTTTCAGAATCGGCTCAAGCACCAACGGATACAAGTTCATCTCATTCATCCCCGACTCTATCCCTTCGCCGCTCGCTGCAGCTCAAACCAGCGCCAACAAAAAACCCGACGCTCCGCGCCGGGTCTTGATTCATGCACACGGGATCCGCTCACTCTTCCGAGATCCGCATCCCTGTGATCTTCGCTTCAAAGCAGATCTGCCCGTCAACCACGCCCTCGACCGACGAGATGAACCGCTTGGGGGTCACCTTGATCCCCTTGCAGCACACCAGCATCTCCTCGCCCACAGTCAGCGAGCGGCGGAACACCGCGTTCTCGATCCGCAGAAACGCCGCCAGATGCAGCGCCCCGTAGTGCTTGTTGTAGAGGTAGCACGCGAGCTGCGCCCCCGCCTCGACCATCATCACACCCGGGAACATCGGCTTGCTGGGAAAGTGCCCACGCACCCAGAACTCGTCGCCACGCACCTTGAGCGTCCCGACCCCCTCGCTCTGATCCTCATTCGCCCAGATGACGCGATCAAGCAGCGCCATCTCGTGACGATGATGGATCAACTCAAACATCTCCTCACGCGTCGCTTCCGTCGCGCTCAGATCAATCGAGCTCAGGTCCACAAGGGTGCTCGCACCCCGGCCCAGCGTGTCTTGCCGTTGCGTAGTAGTCAACTGTCAATCCTTCTCCCGATCGCCCGCAGGCATCGAGAATGCGGAACCTCAGTCCAGATCCGCTCAAAACGCATTAATCACGCGAAACGAGCATCTCTTTACGAATTTCCTGAGCGACATTCTTCACATCCTGCATCACCTTGCGGACACGCGTTCCAGCAGCCTTGTTGCCGCCTTTCGCCTTGTTGTAGTCCTCACGGCAATCCTGCAGCAACTGCTCCATCTTCTCAAGAAGGTCCATATCTACCTCGTTTCAATTCAAATGACGCATACGGCGCCAATCAATACCTGTTTCCAATCAAACTGCGATCCGTCACAGCGACAACGCATCTTACCCCAAATACGCCCCCAATAGATGCTCAAATCGCTCCAAAGCCGCATTCAGGTACAATTCATCGCCTTCTGTTCGCAAAAAGTTCGGGCATGTCGCCGCCATCAACACCCTCCGCACATCCGCCAACTCCTCCGAATCCCCCCCGACCGGCAGCCCGATCGCCTCTCGGCAACGACCCAGCGTCTCCACCGGATCCACCCCCTTGAGCAGCTCCTCACGACCCCAGTACAGCCGCTCCATGTACATCGCATCCTCCACCCAGTGCCCCGCCGCGACCAGCGCCAGATCAATCAACGCGCACCGCCCGTGGATCTCCGGATTGTGCGAAACCCGCCGCATCGCGTTGCGACCGTGCAGATCATGATGACACCAAGTATCGATCGACCGCTCCACCCACCGATCGATAAACACATCACGATGCTCGAGCACCCGCTCGATCCCGCGGATCCACCGCTTCCCCTCCGCCATCGCGTGCGCCTCGACCTGCGCGATCGCCTTCTCCATGTCCCCCACCCAGTCGGGCTCCCTGGCGCGTTTGCTCGGATCAACGATCTCCTCGAGCACCGCCGCCGCCTGGAACTCCGCCGCGGACTCAAAGATCTCCCACAACGACGAAGACTCCAGCGCTCCACTGACCGGAGCCCCGATCGGAGGATTCTTGAACTTCTCCATCACCAACCACGCGAAGTCATGCCCACCCAGCTCGTACCCCGCCGCGAGCACCCGAGGCGTCGACAGATTCAAACTCGCCGAACGCTCCCAGTCATCCTCATGCACCAACCCCAACCGCTTCGTCCAGTGATACTCCCGATACCCCACCGGAACCTTCACCACACACTCGATCTTCACCCCCTTCTTCGTCGTCCAAGTCGCGAACCCCGTCCCCGCACCCGAGTGCTGCCAGGTTGTCTTGAACCACGAAATCTTCCCCAACTGCCCTCGGCACTCCTCGATCACATCGCCCGCAAGCGCCGAAGCCAACCCATGAGCATCCTGATCGAGCATCGACGCCTCCAAGAACAAACCAGACGGATCACACCCCCGACACACCACGCTTCTACACAGTAGCAGCCATCACGCGATCTCGCAAAGCCCGCTACCGCTCAGTATCGATCACCCCCGCGATCGACCTACACAATGCGTGCACACGCTCTGGATCCAACGAATCCACCCGATCATCCCCGCTCACCCCGTCAGGCCAAGCAACCTCACCGCCATCAACCATCTTCTTCACCACCCCACCGAGCTTCTTCCTGCGAGACTGAAACAACGACTGCGCAAGCTCACTCATCTGCACCCACCAACCCGGATCCGCTCCCCCAACCAATCCCACATCCCGCGTCCACCCCATCATCGCGCTCTCCACCCCCGGCGCAGGCCAAAAACAGCCCGGCTTGAGCTTCGCAATCATCCGCACCTCCCCGAGACACTGCGCCACTACAGAGATCATCCCGTACGTCTTGCTCCCGCTCCCCGCCGCGAAGCGGTCCACCACCTCCCGCTGGATCGTCACATACATCCCCCGGCAGTTCCCGTGCCGCGTCATCAGCGTCATCATCACAGGCGTCGCCGCATGGTAAGGCAGATTCGCCACCATACAAAAACCCTCATCACCAATCGCCGAAGCAACCTCCGAGTTCAGCGCCTTCTTCCCCGCCAAACAATCGCCCTCAATAATGGTCAACAGATCCGGATACTCAGCCCCAAGCGTCTCTCGCAAAACCCGCGCTAAATCCGTATCCAGCTCGCACGCAATCACTCGGCAACCACGCTCAAGAAGCCCCACCGTCAACGCCCCCGTCCCAGGACCGATCTCCAACACAAGATCCCCCGCACCAACCCCCGACGCATCGATCAACTTGTTGATCAGATTCTGATCAATCAAAAAGTTCTGACCCAGCGCCTTCTTGGGACCATGCCCCGCCATCTCCAGCAGCTCTTTGATCCGCGTCAGCGACTGCATGTTCAGTGCCCCTTCATCGTGCGTGACTTCATCCTTGAGACATCACCGCTCAGCAGACACTCGATCGCGACCGCCACCCCGTCCTCGTCGTTGCTCGCAGTCACATACGACGAACCGTCCTTCACCTCATCGATCGCATTCCCCATCGCGATCCCGATCCCCGCGCCGTGGATCATCGTCAGGTCATTGACCTGATCTCCGATCGCCGCGACGCGCGTCGGATCGATATTCTGCTTCTGCAGGTACCAATCGATCGCGTTCCACTTCGTCGCGCGCTTGTCGAAAATCTCCAGAATATGAACCTCTTCCCCCGCATGCCCATCGGGTTTCACGCACGGGAAGTCGTGCAGTTCCACCTGACCCCCGATCTCATCGAGCACCCGAGCCGTCACCGGATTCGACCTGGACACCTCCGCGCACATCCCCACCCGCACCGTGTGCTCCGGATGCTCGTCATGATGCACCGACCGCGCGCTGCGTGTCTGGATCCCGTGATCCTCAAACCACCAGCGCGAAATATCGTGCACCGGGAACTCATCCTCCGAATCCACGATCAGGTAGTCGTACCCGATCGACGACGGATCCTTGAGCACCATCGCCGCTGATTGCGCCGAGTGGAACAACTCCACCGCGCGATGCACCAGATCCGCCCCCATCTCGATCCGATGCAGCGTCTCCCCCGAAACCGGATCCGCCACGATCGACCCCCCTGCAACCATCACAGGCAGCTCCTGTCCGATCGCCCGCAGCGCCAATCGAGACTCCGCAAGCCCCCGCCCTGTACATATGAGCACATCCACCCCCGCCTGCCGCGCTCGATCAATCGCCTCAATGTTCGCGCGTGAAACCGCCTTGTCACGCCCGAGGAGCGTCCCATCCAGATCAATCGCCAACACATCAATCATCGCCATGCCGAGACGATACGCCAACGAGCGTCGTCAATCCCGATCATGCACACCTCACCCACGATCCACCTCAGCCCCAAGCGTGATCACATTCTTCCCCGAACGCTTCGACTGCATCGCGAGCCGATCCGCCACCGCGAGCAGCGACTCCCCATCACTCCCGTCCCAAGGGAACGACGCCAACCCACCCGAGATCGTCAGCGTCCCGCACGCCTCGTCCCCGAGCTTCGGGAACCGATGCTCACAGATCTGCTGCTGGAACCGCGTCGCCAAACTGTAAATCGACTCCGGAGGACTCGACCCCAAATCCCTCGGCCCCTTCGGCTCATAAAAGATCACCACAAACTCGTCCCCACCAATCCGACACACCTTGTCACCAGGACGGATCACCGACTCCAAGAGCCGCACCGTCTCCACCAGAATCTCATCCCCGGCCTCGTGCCCGTACCGATCGTTGTACCCCTTGAAATCATCAATATCAAAGTACAGCAAGGTCAGCGTCCTTCGCGCCGATCGCGCCTGCTCGATCGCCGCATCGAGGAACCGCTTGAAATAGCGTCGATTCCACGCGCCCGTCAGTTCATCGGTGAACGCCGCCATCCGCAGCGCCCGCTGCTGCTGCTCAAGCCGCAACCACGCACCAAGCCACACCGCGTGCTCCGCGAGCACCCGCGCCCCCGCGCGATGCATCCACGACAGATCCTCGCACACCAGCGACCCGTGTACCCGCCCGCCGCTGTGCACCGCAACGCCGTGCTCCACCGCGCCGGTCGTGAACTCCACATCATCTCGTCCGATCCGCTTCCCGATCAACCCCACTGCGACCTCAACCACCGAACGACCATCCCCCAGCGCCCGGATCACCGCTTCATCGGTCGACCCATCCACAGGACCAGCAACCACCGATCCACCAGCAGATCCACCGAAAGAACCACCATCAGTCCCGCCCACAACATCCGCGACCACACGCTGATGCAGCTCCATCACCTCACGCGCCCCATGCGCTTCTACTTGGTCACGAGCTTCCGGATCCACTTCATCAGTTTCCTCCGAACGAAGTACGCCAGCAGCAGGGTCAGGGCTCTTTTCATCAGCACTCATTTCTGTCAGTTCCGTCTCAACCGTTGCGGATACCGATGCAACTCCATCATCCGCATTGCTTTCATCCGACGCGCTTACTTCATGAGTCTCAATAACAGGAGTTTCAGCTTCAGGACTCTCAACATCAGCCGAACCCTCATCAGCCGCTTCATCCCCGCGCCCGTACACCACCTCCACCACAGGCATCGCCACCGCCCCCTCGATCACCTCCATCACACGCGCCCCGCTCGCGTCCATCCCCACCGCCCCGTCATACATCGCGTGCGATTCGCCCACCCGGATAATCTTCACCGCCGGATCCACCATCCGCAGCGCCGACACAAACTGCCCAAGCTCCTCCCCGCTCGGCTCCGCTTCCACCGAAACAAGCACCGCCGCGCGAGCCGGGGACGCATCATCAATCGGATCACTCAACTCACCGATCGCATCAAACGAATCCCGCGTCCGGATCAGCTCCACCCCCTCCACACGCCGCAGCACCTGATCGAGCCCAGTCCTCCCCACCAGGATCACACGCCACCCCGATCCCCTCGGCGAGCGCAGATCACCACCGCGCCCGAGCTCGTAGCCCTGCCCACGATCATGCTCAACCTGTCCCTCGTCAATCGGCATCACGCCACAACTCCTTCGACCCGCATCCCACTCCACTCACTCGTTCGGCTTCAGCAACGCCGCAAGCTCATCCCCATCCAACACATCCGAGGCCGTCAGCCCCTCACCCGACCGATCACCAGTTCGACCCACAGCCCGATCTTCTGTCCGACCCGCGAGCCGAAGCTTCGGACGCGCCTCTTCACGCTTCGGCGCCGTCGCACGCGGATCCTGAACCACCGCGCTCCCGATCGTCGCCTGACCCGAATACCCCGCGATCTTCCCACCCCTCCCTACGAGCCCACGCATCGGAGGGTTCGCGCCCTCCTCATACACCCACACCAACGCCGTAGGCGAAAACCGCTCCATCGCCTCCAGAACCCGATCCTGATCCGCAAGCTCTTCGCCCCCACCATCGAGCACCACGATCAATCCGCGCCCACGAGCCCCTCCGTCCTGCTCCCCATCCTGTTCACTGTTCTGTTCACCAAGCCGCCGCTCAATCCGCTGATGAGCCGCGCACCCCATCGCGAGCACCTCGTGACCCGACGAACTCGTCTCAACGACCATCCCCCTTGATTCCAGTGCCCGCCGCAGCGATCCGCCAATCCCAGCACCCCGATGCCACACCACGCACCGACGAGCCGATACAGCATGACCACTCACAGAATCACAATCCTGTCCCATACCCACAGTGTACCACACCCCGCAGTTTCCGCGCCCGCAATTCCCCCCATTCACCGATCAATTCGACCCCGTCCCGCTCCACAAGGTCCGGATATAACATACGCCTCAATCCCCCACCAAACTCCGCGCAATTTCCGCGGCTCCGTCCGCCGGACCCAACCCCACCAACGCCGCACGCATCGACCCCAACCGATCCCCGTCCTTCAACAACCCATCAAGCATCCCGCCGTGCGCTTCGATATTCTTCTCTGGATCAATCCGATCATCACACACCACCGCACCCCCCGCCTCGACCAGCACCGCCGCGTTGTGCTTCTGGTGCTCATCCGCGTGATACGGATACGGCAAGAACACCGCAGGCACCCCCGCCGCCCAGCACTCCGCGACCGTTCCCGCGCCGCAGCGCCCCACAGCACAATCCGCAATCTTCAGCGCCGCGCCCATCTCCTCGATGTACTCCACCACCACTGCCTGAACCCCCGCATCACGATACCCGATCGCGACTGCTTCGCCGTTGTCGCCCCCCCCGACCTGATGCAGCACCTGCCAGCCAGCAAACGCATCGCTGTGACGGCGCGCCATCTCGACCATAAACCGATTCACAGACCGCGCCCCCTGCGATCCCCCAGTCACCAGCAGCGTCTTGAGTCCTTGCTCAAGACCAAACTCCGCGTTCGCCCTCTCCAATCCGCGCCGTCCCGCAAAACCGCGCACGATCGGACGGGTCTGAACCCACGACGCAAACCGAGCATCATCCCCCACAACCCGCGCCGCCGTAAACGCCCGATCCGCACGCTTCCCGATCCACCGGTTTGCTCGTCCCGGAACCGCGTCCAAATTGACGAGCACCAGCTCACACTTCTCCGCGCGCGCCGACATCGCGCTGGGCGCCGACACGAACCCACCCATCGACACCACCACCACGCGATCACAGTCATTCTTCATCTCGCGGATCACCGACCGCACCCCTCGCACGCTCGGCCCCCATCTCAATACGAACCGCGCATACCCCTTCACCCCCCCACTCGGAGACACCGCCGGGATCGTTGAAAAGACCGCCCCTTCGGATTCCAGAATCGCTGAATCAATCCGCCGCTCCGAACACACCACATGCGTCTTGATGTCCGGATCGATCTCTTTGAGCTGCTCAATGATCGCCAGCGCCGGATACAGATGACCGCCGGTCCCGCCGCCCACAAACACCACACCCGTTGAAGACCTTCCCACCATCAGCCCCGATCAGCGAACCACTCGTCGCCCTCTGGATCGTCACCACCCGCGCCGATATCGGTTCGTGCAGTCCCCCCACCAAACCCGAGCCGCACGCGTTTCTTCCGCTTGGGGACCACGACCTCCGCCTCGGATTCTGTCTCCCCCATCAGCTCCGCCATCTCCTGCGAACCAATCTCGTGCGTTTCGCCCCCGCCAGCGTTCAATCCCAGCACCATCTCACCGCGCTGTGCAAACGACACATCCTCTTCGAGTGACCCGTCGTACGCCGACGCGTACGCCTGCGTCCGCTCGACCGCGACCACCAGTCCCAAACTCAGCGAGGTCAGGATCCACCCCGTCCCACCGTTGCTCAGCAGCGGGA
>JAEPQP010000213.1 GCA_017640485.1 Phycisphaerales bacterium
AGACCTTGCTTGCAATCGAATCCGTCTGCAGCGACGGCGCAAGAGCCGCGGCATTGATCAGGTTCTCCTCAACGATGACCTTCGGGATCGACGCGAGCTTCGCGTTCCGGGTCTTGCTGTCTTTGTGGTACCGAGCCATCTCCTTGCGGATGACATGCAGATCCGGATGGGTCTTCGCGTTGATCAGGTGCTGGGTCGAGGATTCTGGATCCGGCGCGATGTTCCCGGACAGATCCGGCGCAGAACTGGGATCCAAAATCGTCGCGGCCCACGCGACAGCAGTTGTGAACTTCCCTACTCCGGTCGGGCCGTGGAAGATCCACGCGTGGTGAACACGCTGGGATTGCATGGATCGGTTCAGGATCTCCAACGCATTATGCTGTCCGATGATCGACGACAGGGGGACCGCGCGGTCATACGGCGGGACCGGGGGCGGGGTCTTATCCATTGGGATCTTCTTGACGACCGGCTTCTTTTTGGTGGTGCGCTTCTTGGCCATGCACCCAAAGGATAGGGGATCAGCAGGATCGACGACGGCGGGACGCGGTGATCATTCCCACCCCCACGATCATCATCCCCGATGGTGCGGGGATGATCGAGTTGATCCAGGCGCTGTAATCGCTGACGCGGGTGTACGCGGACATATCGCCGTAGTCGCCGTCGGGATCCCCATCAATTGAGTTGATGAAGGAGGTCACTCCCGCGAGGTAGAACTGACCGTTCTCCATGATGAACAGCGACCCACCTGAGTCTCCCGGTGCGACCTGGTACTCGAGATCGGTTGGGATTGCAGAGCCGTAGGTCGAGTCGGATTCTCTGAGCGGGTTATCGAAATCGGTGATCAGGATGGATTCATCGAACCCACGATCCGAGCCGAGGACATCGATGAAGTTGGTCCCGGCACGCTTGGTGCCGAGGGTATTGGGGATATCACCGGTGTTCCCAGTCCCAGTCGCACCGTACCCGACGCCGTATCCCAGAGCACCGAGCTCGCTGGATCCTGTATACAGATTTGCTGTTGGTGCGTCGATCGGTGCGGAGAGCCGGATCAGCGCCAGATCACCCCCCGCTGTGAACTGTCCTTCTGACCAGCTCGGATGGATGATGACTTCCTCAGCGATCCCGAAGTTGGTTCCCAGCAGCGCAACCGCGTTGGGATTATCCACGCCATCAAAGCAGTGCGCGGCCGTGAGAATCCAGTTCTCGGCGATCAGTGTTCCTGAGCAGGTACGAGCACCATTGGAAGTGTTGATCTGGAGACGAGCAGTCGGGTCGAACTGCGACTCAGCCGCGAGCGCTTGATAGAGCGCATCGTCGCGATCATGACGACGGATCCCCGCGTGTGTCGCGGTCGCGGCGGTGGTGAGCAGGAGCGCAATTGAGGTCGCTTTGGTCGTGTTCATGTCTTCGGATGCTCCGTCTGCAGAAGGATGGCTCTCAAGAATGCGCCGTCCCACTCCTAAGAGACACCGAGATCGGGGTTGGGACCACCGAACTGCTGGGAATGTTGTGTTCTCGGACCGATTCGAGCGACGAAAATCCGGGCTGATTGGGTGCTCAGGCGTACTATGGGGTGCCGGCCGTGTGGAGTCCGGGACGCTGTTGCGTGTAATCGAACTGCTGCTGATTGAATGAATGGAACCGTGGTCTATGTCGACGAGCCAACCATCCCCTGCTGCTTCCCTGTCCGCTTCGGAGATCCGTGCTCAGTTCATTGAGTTCTTCAAAGAGCGCGGACACCAGTTTGTGCCCTCGTCGACGACCTGTCCGACGAACGATCCGTCGCTGCGTGATACCTTCGCCAATGCCGGGATGAATCAGTTCAAGCCCATCTTCCAAGG
>JAEPQP010000157.1 GCA_017640485.1 Phycisphaerales bacterium
GTCGCGGCTCTGATCCCACGTGCAGAAATCGAAGGCGAGATGGGCGATACCGTCGTCGGCCTCCAGGCACGATTGATGTCCCAAGCGATGCGCAAACTCACCGGCGTGATCGCACGCTCTAACTGCACCGTCATCTTCATCAACCAGATCCGCGAGAAGATCGGTGTGATGTTCGGATCACCCGAAACCACCCCCGGCGGACGGGCGCTCAAGTTCTACTCATCGGTGCGTCTGGATATCCGCCGGACCGGGACCATCAAGGTCGGCGACGAAGCGGTCGGGAACCATGTCCGTGTCCGCGTGGTCAAGAACAAGGTCGCGCCGCCGTTCCGTCAGTCGGAGTTTGACATCATGTTCAACGAGGGCATCTCGATCACGGGTGACCTGATCGATATGGCCGTCGAGGACAATGTCGTGGATAAGTCCGGCGCATGGTATTCTTACGGCGATGTGCGTCTGGGGCAGGGGCGCGAGAACGCGAAGGACTTCCTGCGCGAGAACCCGGATCTGTTCCAGGAGATCCGTGAGGGTGTGCTCGATGCACGACTCCCTGATCGGAACAAGCCGGCTGCTACCGAAGAAGCCGAGGATCTGGTGGGTGACGAATCCGCGGAGGTCGTGGTGAAGAACTCGAAGAAAAAGCAGCCTGACTTTGAGACCGCCAAGGCGTAATTGATCGCTGGCTGGTTGGATCATGTTGCCATCGCGTGGTGGGGGTGCAATGATCCCCGACCGATGGAGATTCCTCCCGGCCTATGCGGATGTGGCGGAATTGGTAGACGCGCTTGGTTCAGGTCCAAGTGGGAGTAAAATCCCGTGGAGGTTCGAGTCCTCTTATCCGCACTTCATTCCCACAAGCGAGGCATGCGCCTCGCTTTTCTTTTGGTCTTCGGCTGGGGTGTGTGGACTGAAATGAGGACGCACAAAAAACCGCCCGCAAACACTGCGGGCGGCTGGGAGGAAACAAGATAGATGTTTTCGCGGCTATGCCGAGATCATTCCAGATCGGTCGGGACAGTCGCGAAGGATCCGGTCTCGAACGGTGACTGGGTCTCGGTGAAGAGCGCGTCGACCCCTGTAGGGGAATCGAAGGTGGTCGGCATCGCGAGGCGAGAGTCCCAGTTCCGCTGAGCGGTTTTCTGGAACGATTCGGATGCGGCACTCAGGCGAGCGAGCGCCAGATCCGAGAGCTCGGCGTAGGACGCGGCTTGTGCAGCGGCGAGCTCGGTGTTGGCGAGCTGCTGCTGGTTCTGAGCGTAGACCCCGGCGTATGCGCGGTTGCGCTCGGCTTGGGTCATCGCGATGCGCTTGTCGAAGTGGGCGCGGACGCCGGTCTCGCGGGCATCGGCGACGGTGAACTCACGCACGCTTGATGCGTAGGCGACCTGCTGCTCGGCTTCGATCTGTCCACGGATCGCGATATCCTCGGCTTGCTTGTATCCCAGCGCTTCGTCCGCTTGAGCGTACATGCGTGCTACTTCCGCGTCGCGGTTGAGTTCCGCGGCTGACGCAAGGTGACCCATGTACTCGACATCCGCTTGCGACTGCTTGCGGGCGGCGATGTGGCGGGCGGTGAGCTCGGCGGTGTTGGCGATCGCGATGCGCTCGAACGACTGGGCCATGGAGAGCCCCTCGTTGTAGTTCGCTTCGGCGATCGCGTAGTAGCTCTGCGCGGCTTGGTCCAAGCGGGCGAGCTCGGCGGCGAGGATCTCGCGGCCTGCTTCGATCTCTTGGCGCATCTGCGCGACGACCGCACGCTGGCTCTGCTCGAGCGATGATGCTTCGGCGAGCAGCTGCTGGCTCTTGGCATTCCCGCGGCGGGCGGTGGAGTCGCGCTGGACCTCGAGGGATGCGAGCTGCGAATCGCCGATCCGCTTGGTGGCTTCTGCTTGAGCGAGGAGCTGCTTGACCTTGGCTTCCTTTTTCTTGCCGAGGGTTTCGGAGTTGCCTCGGAGGGTCTCGATGGTGGCGAGGACCTCGGTCTTGCCGCTCTCGGCGTCGACCAATGCCCGTGCGCGTTCGGTCTCGGCTGAAGCGATCAGCGACTCGGACTTGGTGATCATGCGGGAGACTTCAGCGTTTGATTTCTGCTCGTACGCGGTGATGGAAGCCATGGTGGTGTTGAAGTTGGATTGCTGCGAGCTCCACCAGTTGTCGAGCTTCGCGATTTCTGCATCGCGGACCGCGATCGCGTCGAGCCGATCTGCTTGAGCGAACTGGCGGAGCTGCGCTGCTTTGGCGAGCCCGGTCCGGAACGCGGCGATGCGGTCGGCTTTGATCTGTGCGGGCTTCGGAGCGGCTTGGGCGAGCGACGGGGTGGAGTCTTCCGGCGTATCGGTTTGCTCCTTCTGGACATCGTTGCCTGGGATGACGAAGCTGCCCTTCTTCATCTGCTGAGCGAACTCGCGCGCCATGTCGGCTTGCAGGTCCTTGGCGTAGGCGTATGCCTCTGCTTCGATCGCTTTGAGCTCGTCTTTGGCGAGCTGGCGGTCGTGCTGCGCTTGTTCTTTGAGCGCTGCGACGCGGGCGTCGATCTCGGCTTGGATGAAGCTGGCGCGGGTGATGTTCTCTTGGTGGTTCGCTTTGGCTTTGAGGTTCTCGACATCGGCGATCGCTTTATCGAAGTGGGTGCGGACGAGGTGCTCGACGCGATCGTAGTCGGTCTTGGCATCGGTGAACTGCGCGTTGGCGTCCGATGAGCGGCGTGCGATCTCGGCTTGGTCGTAGGAGGCTTGCTGCTCGGCATCGAGTTGCAGGTCCTGTGCTTCGGCGAGCGCGGTCTTGTAGTTCACTTCCGCGGCTTCGAGCTCGAGCTCGAAGTTCTCGACTGCGTCGGCGGCTTGGAACTGGTTGGCTTTCGCATTGATGATCGCGATCTGGCTCGAGAGCTCGCCCTCGAGTGATTGGGCTTGCTGGGTGAGCTGCGCGTAGGTCGCGTTGGTTTGCTCTGTCGTTGTCGCGATGAGCTGGTTGAGCTTGTCGACTTCGGCTTGGGTCTTCTCGGCGATTGACTGCGCCTGGGTGCGGAGGTTCTGGACCTTGTTGAGTGCTCGGGTCTCGGTGAGGTCCGCGGCTTGGACCATCTGGTCGATCTCGGCGTTTCCACGCTGCTCGACGGCGGTGTAGGTTGCCATCATGCGGTCGTGCTCGGCGAGCGATGAGGTCCAGTCCGCTTCGGTCTCTGAACGCATACGGTTGATCTCGGCTTGCCATTCGTTGACTGAGGAAGCGAGGAACGCTTCCTGGCGATCCCACTTGGCTTCGTTCTGGAACTGGCGGGCTTGGATCTGTGCGTCCATCTGGTGGAGTCGTGAGTCGTGGACGGCGCGGGTGCGCTCTGCGTCGGCGTAGTTGGTCGCGTGGTCGACGATGGCGTCTTGGAGGCGGGCATCGGCGATCGCGGAGTGCTCGATGTAGTTGGATTCGGTTTCGAGTTCGAACGCTTGGGCGTTGGTGCGCTGCGCGTAGATCGAAGCGGTGGATTCACGCGCTTCGGAGACCCATTGCTGGGGGAGATCGACCGCGTCGCCCTCTTCGATGAAAGTGGTCGCGGAGTATTGGCCTTGGACATCAGCGGGATTGATAAGTTCGTTGGATTTGGAGGCTTGCTGCTGTGTGAAGGTGTCGGTGATCGGCGGGACATTGGTGTGGGTTTGGGCTCGGGTCTGGGTGGTGCTCGATGAGCAGGCGGGGAGTCCCGCGGCGAGCACGAGTGCGAGCGGCGAGAGGCAGACGAGCTGGGTGCGCGACGGTGTTCGGGTGGTGGAACGCATTGGAATGATCCTCAAATCGATTGGTGTTGGGTGGTGATTGGTCCCTTCGTGGGAGCCGATGTTGATAAGGTCGGTATGTCTGAGGATCGTCGGTACTGTGGTGTGGAGAGAGATTCTCGGCGGGGTGAGTCTGGGAGGGCTGCGTGGGTTGGCGGGACGGAGTTCCTATAATGCGGAGATGTTGGTTGGGTGGTTTTGCCGAGTAATGACGGGGTTTGATGTGGATGAGAGGCGGGTGTGATGGGGTTGTTGTTCACGGGATTGGATGAGGCGGGGTACGGGCCGATGCTTGGGCCGTTGTGTGTGGGACGGGCGTCGCTGCGGGTTGATGGGTGGTCGGCGGTTGATGATGAGGGGAATGCGAAGCGGGTGCCTGACTTGTGGGAGATGTTGTCGGCTTCGCTGTCCAAGACTCGCAAGTCGGCGAAGGGGCGGATCACGATCGCGGATTCGAAGAAGTTGAAGCTGCCGAGCTCGTCGGTGAGGAATCATCCGCTGGTACATCTGGAGCGGGGGGTGCTCGCGATGCTGGGCGCGATGGGGGTGTTTCCCGAGACGGATGCGGAGTTGTTCGAGGTGCTTGGAGTGGAGTTGGAGGATCGGGCGTGGTTCGGGGGGGATGCGGTGGAGCTCCCGGTCGGGTCGGCGCGGGAGTTGTTGAAGATTGATGTCAATGAGTTGCGGGGGACCATGGAGCGGGCGGGGGTCGGGGTGGTGGATCTGCAGGTTCGGGCGATGGGAGTCGGAGTGTACAACGAGATCGTGCGGGCGCATGGGACGAAGGCGGCGACGACGGCGCAGTTGTTGGTGGAGCATTTGCATGGTGTGAAGGAGCGATCAGAACGAGAGACCGGGTGCGGGTTCGCGCGGGTGGTGATCGATCGGCAGAGCGGGCGGACGCACTATCACAAGCTGCTGTCGCGGGTGTGGGAGGGACTGGAGATTCTGGAGGAATCGGATCGGGCGTCGCGGTACGGGTGGGGAGATGAGCTTGGGGTGCTGCTTGTGTCGAAGGCGGATGATGGGTATCTCCCGGTGTCGCTGGCGTCGATGGCGGCCAAGTTCGTGCGAGAGTTGATCATGGCGCGGTTCAATCGGTATTGGTCGGCGAGGATGCCTGAGCTAAAGCCGACGGCGGGGTATGTGCAGGATGCGCGGCGGTGGCTCATTGATGCGGAGGGGGTTTTGGGGGA
>JAEPQP010000171.1 GCA_017640485.1 Phycisphaerales bacterium
CTCGTCGATGTCGTGATTGATTCGACTCCTGTCCAAAAGAAGGGTGTGGATCTGGCGCTGGTTGAGCTTGCTGAAATGACCAAGTCGATGCTGGTGACGCTGGATACCGGTCTGGCGCGGGTGGCGTCTATTCAGAAGATCCCGGTGCTGGATATCAATGATCTGAGCAATGCGCTCAAGCCGACGGTGATTCCAGGGAAGTTGATCCGTGTGGATCTGATCAAGGCGGGCGAGCAGCCGGGACAGGCGGTTGGGTATCTGGATGACGGGACGATGGTCGTCGCGGAGGACGGGCATGACTTTATTGGTCACACGCGCGAGCTGGTGATCACGAGCACGATGCAGACCGCCGCGGGTCGTTTGCTGTTTGCTCGCGTGGATATGGCGGATCCGGACTATCAGGGGGAGCTTCCGGGTGATCCGGGGTATCCGAGTTCACGATCGATGGATTCCGATGGACCCAGGGGGTCTGGCTCGATGTCGGAGAGGGGCGACGAGCAGGATCGGGGTGGTCATCATCCTGTGAAGCCATCTGGGATCAAGGGGCCGACGGTGGTCGGGGATCCGCACGCGAAGGGGACGGCTCGGAATCCGAGGCGGTAGTTGAACGATTGTGAGTGGGGTGGGGGTCTACGATCCGTGTCCCGGTGCCGTGTTGCGATGTGTGGTCTTGATAGCGGCTCTCTTGGCTGGGTTGGACAGGGACGAATTGACTTATGGATAGCAACGCATCGAAGATCGCCACGCCGGCGGGTCTGGGTCGGTTTTCGGCGAAGGGTTTTCTGGGGAGTGGGATCAAGACCGAGGTGCTGTCCGGGTTGACGGTCGCGCTGGCGCTGGTTCCCGAAGCGGTCGCGTTCGCGTTTGTCGCGGGGGTGAATCCGTTGGTGGGGTTGTACGCGGCGTTTATGGTGGGTTTGCTCGCGTCGATCTTTGGGGGAAGGCCTGGGATGATCTCTGGCGCAACGGGCGCGATGGCGGTCGTGATGGTGTCGCTGGTTTCAACGCACGGCGTGGAGTATTTGTTTGCGGCGGTGGTGCTGACGGGGTTGATCCAGATCGGGGTCGGGGTGTTGCGACTGGGGAAGTTTATTCGGATCGTGCCTCACCCGGTGATGCTTGGGTTTGTCAATGGATTGGCGATCGTGATCTTTCTGGCGCAGCTGAAACAGTTCAAGGTTCCGGATCCGTCAGGAGAGGGCGAGGTGTGGATGAGCGGGACACCGATGCTGGTGTTCTGTGGGTTTATCGCGCTGACGATGATCATCATGTGGGGGCTTCCGAAGTTGACCAAGGCGTTTCCGTCAGCGCTGGCGGCGATCCTGGTCGTCACGTTTGTGGTCATCGGGTTCAATATTGATACAAAGACGGTGGGGGACATCGCTTCAATTGAGGGTGAGTTCCCAACCTTTCAGCCGATCGCGGTGCCGATGAGTTTGGAGACGCTCTGGATCATTCTGCCGTATGCGATGATCCTCTCGGCGATCGGGTTGATCGAATCGCTGCTGACGCTGACGCTGATCGACGAGATGACGGACACACGCGGACGCGGGAATCGCGAGTGTGTGGGTCAGGGGATTGCGAACTCGGTGTGCGGCTTGTTTGGGGGCATGGGCGGCTGCGCGATGATCGGGCAGAGCATGATCAACATCAACTCGGGCGGGCGCGGGCGCTTGTCTGGGATCAGCGCGGCGGTCTTCCTATTGGCGTTCATCATGTGGGGTTATAAGCAGATCGAGATGATCCCGATGGCGGCGTTGATCGGGGTGATGTTCATGGTGGTGATCGCGACCTTCGAGTGGTCGAGCTTCCGGATTCTGAAGAAGACGCCTCCGAAGGACGCGTTTGTGTTGATTCTGGTGTCGGGGGTGACGGTCGCGACGGATCTGGCGATCGCGGTGGTGGTGGGGGTCATCGTGTCGGCGCTGATCTTCGCGTGGGAGCACGCGAGGCACATTCATGTGGTGGTGCGGGACGATCCGGATGGGTCGCGGACCTATGAGCTCAATGGTCCACTGTTCTTTGGGTGCATCCACGAGTTCCGCGACTTCTTTGATCCGGCGAATGATCCGGATGATGTCGTGATCGAGTTCATGAACTCGCGCGTGGTGGATCATTCTGCGATTGAAGCGATTGATGCGCTCGCGGAGAAGTATCGGAAAGCCGGGAAGACGCTGCATCTTCGGCATCTGAGTGAGGACTGTCGATTGTTGCTGCACAAGGCGGGGGATATGGTCGAGGTCAATGTGCTTGAGGATCCGCAGTACTCGGTCGCGGATGATGAGCTTGGTTAAACTCATTGCATATGGATGATGCGATCAAGAGCCCGTTCATTAAAGATAAACCGGCTTGGCACATGCGGTATTCGCGGCGATGGCAGCGGTATGCATTGGCTTGTCTATTGCTGGTTGCTGGACAGTTGACGCTTGGGATCAGTCTTGGTTTTTCTGACACGATTGTCACGATCTACTCCGTTTGCATGCTGATTTATGTATTTGGGTATCAGTTGCACATGGCGATCTGGTTGCGATCGCAGGGTGCATCATGGACAACTCGAGCGGTCCTTGAGCGGGTTGAGGGCGTGCCTTGCCCGAACTGTTTGTATCCGCTTTGCAGACTCCACGAGGCTGACAGTGTCCATGTGTGCAGCGAATGCGGATGCACGGCGGATGGGGTCGAGGTGATCAAGTCGTGGGGTTCAGTGAAGGGGTATCGCTTGCCGCAGGCTTGGAATCGGTGGCTGAAGGATTCTTGATTCCCGACTGCGCCGAAGACGGCGAGTCGGGGCACCCGGCCACTCGCCCCCCAGCGTTGAGAGACTTCACTACTCCATCGGCGGAAGATACTCAATCGGTTTGAACTCGTCACCGGGTTTCTCTCTCCCGAACGCTGAGCCGACTGGTGAGTCAAGAAATGGGATGATCGATGGGTCATAGTTTGCGATGGTATTCACATCGTAAATACCATGATTGCTCGCATCATTCATGTACTCTTCAGACTCATACCCAGACATAAAGCCCCACCCTGAGTCCAGATCATTTCGTGGTGGGTCGCGTTGCATAAAGCCAACGGGAAACCCGTCCACGACTATTTTGTCTGTTGCGATACACCCTCCTCGTCCTGGAGCGAGTTCGCGGATGTCTTCAGCTTTTAAGTGAAATTTTTTCTGAGTCATAGCAATGACCTCTCACAGAATCATCAACGCCTCAACAAGTTGGTCCACATGTTCCTTCGTGTGGGCCGCGGACATTTGGATTCGGAGTCGTGCTTCGCCTTCGGGGACGACGGGGTAGCCGAAGCCGATGACGAAGATGTTGTGGTCGAGGAGTTTTGTGGACATCGCGATTGCGGTGGCGGTTTCGCCGACGATGATGGGGCAGATCGCGGTTGGGGATTCGAGGACATCGAAGTTGGTTTTGGTCTTGATCTGCTCGCGGCAATACTTCGTGATGTCGCGGAGTTTTTGGACGCGCTGGGGCTCGTTCATCAGTGTGCGGATCGCGGCATTAGCGCTCGCGGCGACGGTAACGGGGAGGGCGTTGCTGAACAGGGTTGGGCGTCCACGTTGGATGATGAGGTCGATGAGTTGTTGGCTCGCGGCGATGAATCCGCCGGCGCCGCCTCCGAGTCCTTTGCCGAGGGTTCCGGTGAAGACATCGACTTGTGATGAGCTGTCGGCGTTGATCATGTCGAAGTGTTCGTGGGTGCCCCGTCCGGTTTTGCCCATGACGCCGTGGCCGTGGGAGTCGTCGACGCAGAGCATGGCGCCGTACTCGTCGCAGAGTTTGCGGAGTGTTGGCAGGTCGGCGATGTCGCCTTCCATTGAGAAGACGCCGTCGGTGATGAGCCAGATCTGTCCGGTGACTTCTGGGTCGTTCTTGGCTTTCTCAAGGACCGCTTTGCACGCTTCCATGTTGGAGTGCGGGTAGATC
>JAEPQP010000227.1 GCA_017640485.1 Phycisphaerales bacterium
GACAGGACAAGGAGCCCTTCGAGACCTTGGACATCGTCTGTGTTCGCCTCCGGGATCTCAAACGAGTAACCGAACGAGGTGATCAGAGAGCCGGGATGGATCATGTCTCTGATGTATCCTTGTGGATTGAGCACCAGAGTGGTCGTCTGTCCGTAATGTCCAGTGATGTCGATCTGGTTGGCCGAGCGCGTGATATGGGTGTTTCTAAAGGCCGTGATGGGGCCGGGAAGTCTCGTTTGGATCTGAGACAACATGCCGTCCATCGGAGAGTAGAGGAAGGTGTGGATGGTGTTCTGCGTGGCGACATCGATGGTGCTCTCGTGTCTGCCTGTGGGATCGAAGACATACTCCATGTCCCCACTGGGCGACATCACCGAGACGCTGCCGAGCTTGAAACCTGTCCTGGGAGACTGGAGCTTCAAGATCCTGTTGTTCTCCGTGTCAGAGATGTAGATGGAGCCATCTGGGGCGAGCGCGGTCCCCACGGGGCCATTGAGTTGGGTCTGGAGGGCAGCGTTGCCTTCCTCTCCTTTGCCGCTGTCCCCTGTTCCCGCCAGCGCGACCGCAGCGCCGTTCGCGTCGACAGCGATGATCCGGTTGTTTTTCCGATCTCCAATGAACAGCCGACCGCTGGGCGAGACCTTGATGCCACGGGGATGATCCAGAATCAGCGATGTACCGTCGGCTTCAACGGCGTTGACATGCGTGATGAAGCCGGTGCCGTCGATCTTGAAGATCCGACCTGGGATGGTTGAAAGGAAGTAGAGCGTGCCGTCATCGGCAATGTCCAAGCCCTCTGGTGTGCATAGGTTCACCTCCCTCGCCAGCGCTCTGGTGTTTTCATCGAGCGGGTCTCCGCTCTGTGCGCCGAAGCATGCGGATGGGTCGTTTGTGGTGTCGCAACCGCAATGGTCTGTGCCTGCGATTCTGGCCAATCGACCATCCGTCCCGACTTTCCAGATCCGGTGGAACTTGACAGCGTCGTGGGCGTTGTTGTCGCCGTTGCCCGTAGACGTGCCTTCGGAGAAGAAGACGCTTCCATCGTTGGCGATGGCAAGGCCCCCAGGAAAAGAGAGCTTGGCGTCGGTCGCCAGGCTGCCATCGTAATCGACGGCTTGGGCGTCTGCTTCCTGACCACACTGTCCCGCAAAGACTGTGGGGGCGAGGTACTCGCAGGGCGTGAGCGGATTGGCGCAGCCCATTGCTGGGATGAAGGTGGGATCGGGCTCCATGCGGTAGACGCAGTGTTCATTGTGACTCGAAAAGTAGACGATCCCACAAGAATCGACCGCAACGTCGAGGATGCGGATGTATTGGTTGTTGGGATCGGCGGCGCGCCATATTGTCGTGATGGTGCCATCTGGGGCGATCTTTCGGATCCGTCTGCCTTCGACCTCTGCGACGAACAAGGCGCCCTC
>JAEPQP010000188.1 GCA_017640485.1 Phycisphaerales bacterium
GAATAAACTGCTAATCAAATACGAAAGCAGACCGCTCACTCGTCCAGCTTCGGACGGATCCGCTCAACCACATCCTTCGGCTTTCCACCCGTCTTGAGCTCCTCAAGCAATCGCAAATAGGTCTCATACCGCACGCGAGCGATCTCCCCACGCTCAACCGCATCGCGAACCGCACACCCCGGCTCATGATCATGCGAGCAATCATTGAACTTGCAGTCGTGCGTGTACTCCACAAACTCCGGGAACATCCAACGCAGCTCATCCGGAGTCACATCCGCAAGACCAAAGAACCGAACCCCAGGCGTATCGATCACACGGATCGATTGTCCATCCGCCGTTTCTATAAAGTGCATCGAGCTCGCCGTCGTCGTGTGACGACCACGCTGATCCCGCTCGCGCACGCGACCCGTCTCGATCCCGAGCGACGGGTCGAGCGCATTGGCAAGCGAACTCTTCCCCACACCAGAGTGCCCAACAAAAGCGCAGGTCTTCCCTTTGAGCAGCTCGCGCAGTTCGTCCACGCGCCGGCTCTCCAAATCCGCATCGCCGTCACCGCCGACCCCCCCTCCAGGAACCGCGGCGCACACCGCAATCGGAATCCCCGCATCCCGATACGGATCCAGCTTCGCAATCTCCGCGTCAAACAACTCCGGATCGAGCAGATCCACCTTGTTGACCGCGATCACCGCATCACACCCACCCGCCTCGATCGCGACTAGGTACCGATCAATCAACCGCGGATGCAACGGCGGAGACACCACCGACACCACGACCACGATCACATCCACATTCGCCGCGACCACCCGCTCGCTCCGGATATCGTGCGCATCAGGACGCGCCAGCTTCGTCTCCCGCTCGAGCACACTCACGACCTCGAACAGATCCTCATCATCGTCCTTCGCATCCAGCTTGGTAAACACCACCCGATCCCCCACCGCGATCCCCGATTGCTGACGACCCGCGAGCTCCGCGCTCAAGCGACAATGGATCGCGCTCCCCACATCCACCTCATCCCGAGGCAGCACCGTCGCCCGACGGCGCGTTAGCTCGATGACCAGCCCCTCCTGCAGATCCGTCTCGCCGGGCTCTTCCTCACGCACCGCCTTCGCGTGCCCGTACTCCTTCTCAACGATCCGCAGCACCCAATCAATCAACGGATCCGCTCGACGCTTCCCGCCCCCGATCCGCTCCCCGTCGTAGGTCTCGCGCGCTTTGGACCGCCGACGCTTCTGCGCCGCCGACCGCTGCTCGCGAGCAAGGTCATACACACGATCCCGATCCGCTTTACTCAGCGATTCGAGGATCCCTTCAAGCTTGGTTCTTTGATGCTTATTCAAGAATCAATCATACGCGGCCGCACGCAGCTCGATTCAATGAATGACGCCATCCACAAGGTTCTTCTCGACCCAATCCAATGATTCTGGAGTCGCACCATTCCCCTGCCAAACACTCCCGCTCGGATACCAAGGGGTCGGATCCGTCCAAGACTCTTCGCGCGACATGTATTTGAGTGACCCGTCAAACATCGTGACATACATGCCTTGCCCGCCCTTCTTCCGATAGGACAAGTTCAAGTTCTCTTGACTCGGAGAACTGCTCGCGTATCGCCCGTAGGCGATAGAGCCATTGAAAATTGGCCCTGAATCAGCATCAGTTGAGAACTGCGGGACGGTGTCAATATCGAAATCCAGCCCCACACCATCCGTATAGAAACGGGTACCATCTGCGATCATCACTTTGTTCGAGAGTTGAACACCAACATTCACGATGTTCGGAGTGTACCCACTCGGACTCAGTGCTTCAGCAGCAGGATGCTGAACGGCAAACCGCTCAAAATACCCTATACCATTTTCTATGTCAATTACAACATTGCTCGGCTGATGCTCAACGGAATAGTGCGTAAAGCTTCGAATCTGTAAAAAACTTCGTTGACGAAACCCCGTGGAGTTCAGCACATCCACAAACTGATCATAATCGTCAGGAGTATCTACTGTGTAAATCGCATCCACCATCCGATTCGTGGTTGGATCAGCCATCACTTCAAACCGCTGCTGTGTACGAACCGCACGATTGGCAGAGAAACCATACGATGCCCCCACCAATGGCGAAATCCAATCGCCTTGCGATGTGGGATTTGCTCCATCGGTATCAAACTCCAAAGTCTCGATCCCCTTGTTCGGAAGTCCACCGATAAGATCCTTATTCCAATCCGCCCCGGTCGTATTGGGTCCGGTAAACGCCCCCTTGTTGTCCCCCATGTACATCATCTGACGCCGAGCCAGATCATGATGCACCCATTGTGATCTCGTATCCAAGTTGTTCTTCTGGAGCTGATTCCCAACCGGAACCAGCACGGCACCAAGCGATCCCAACAACGCAACCAATACCCCAAGCTCTACGACCGTAAAGCCACGCCGACTCATCAAATCATTCATATTCTGTCCCTTTACAATGCAGTGTTCATACCACTATTCGTCGAATTCCTTCCTAAGATCCCACGAGTAACCATTAAGATCCAAGGACCCCCACCATGCCGACCACCTCAGCCGCCAACCCATTCGCGATCCGCACCAACGAAACCCTCGCCATGCTCGAGTCCACAGGACAGACCAAAGTCCTCCAGACCCTCGACTCCCCGATGGACGCGATCGTCACCATGATCGACGACGACGGCTCAAAGCACGACCGCATCTGCATGTGCTCCAACAACTACCTCGGACTCGCCAACCACCCCCAGGTCATCGATGCCGGGATCGAAGCCCTCAAGCAGTACGGCGCCGGAACCGCATCCGTCCGCTTCATCTGCGGCACATTCACCCCCCACCACGAACTCGAAAAGACCATC
>JAEPQP010000187.1 GCA_017640485.1 Phycisphaerales bacterium
CTTATCGATAACTGCACCGGAGTGTATCTTGATCCTTCAGTAGTTGGCACATCCACGAATGATGAAGGCGGAATATCTCCGATTTTCTCCGACTCCAATGATCATGTTGAAATAGATCCCTGCAGTGATTTTCGGTATGATCCGGAAGGGACGGTGTCGCTCTGGGTCAAAACGCCAGAAAATCCATCGTATTCTGCCAAGGGCTTGCTAGGAATGAGAACAGAATATTCTGGTGCTGCTGCATTGTCTTTGGTGATTATCGACACAGCAATAAGTGTCTATCTCGATGATGATGAGGCATACAGTGCTTATGGTCACGCAGCTGCTCCGATAGGTTCAATAGAGAGAGGGGTCTGGAGCCATGTGGCATTTTCATGGGGGGCACGAGGTTTGTATGTGTATGTTAATGGAGATTTAGTGGCATCAAACACATATAATCAAGATTCACTATTCACCTATAGCGGCCGTTGGGCGCCAACACTCCACATAGGCAGAGGTATTTTGGTCATTCCAAGTACTACCTCGGAAATCGGATTCGACGGATCTATTGCCCATGTAGCATTTTTACAAAACCAGATGGATGATGCTGATATAAAGGATCTTGCAGCAGTGAAACCAGATCTGAATGAGTTCAGTGTGGTTGACGGCACTTGGACTAAAGTGTTCTACTGATTGAATGTTCTCACGGTGCCTAAGAATATAGACTCAATACAATCTCACGCCGCTGAGCGAATATCCTGCGCCGCATGATCCTTGACTGCCGCGTCATAATCGCTCAGATCAACTCGCAAAAATGCCTCAGCCAGCCTCGGCTCAAACTGCGAACCTGAGCACCGCTGGATCTCCGCCAGCACCTTATCCCGAGGCATCGCAGAGCGATACGCACGATTCGAACTCATCGCATCAAAGGTATCCGCCAGTGCCAGTATTCGGCCCAGTTCGGGGATATTCTCGCCCGCAAGACCCGCCGGGTACCCGTTCCCATCCCATCGCTCGTGATGATGAAGCACCCCGGGAAGGATGTCCTGCAAACTCGGGATATCCTTGAGCATCTCCGCCCCGATCGTCGGATGCAGCTTGATCATCTCAAACTCCTCATCCGTCAAGCGACTGTTCTTACACAGCACATGCTCCGGAACCCCGATCTTCCCAACATCATGCAGAATCCCGCACAAACGCACGCGTTCTGCTTCTTCTGCTGAGTACCCGATCTCAAGCGCGAGCTGCTTCGACAGCAGCGCCACCCGATCCGAGTGACCCCGTGTATACCGGTCCTTCGCATCGATCGCGCCCGAGAGCGCCCGGACCGTCCCCACAAAGGTCCGCCGCTGAACTTCATACAACCGCGTGTTCTCAAGGAACGCCGCAAAGATCCCCGCGATCGAGTCGATCGTCTTGGTATCGTGCGAGCACACATACGAGTCCTCGCCCTGCTTCCCGCCGACGATGATCCACCCGTACTTGTTCCCCTGCGCCTGAACCGGGTGCACCATGACCTGTGGATCAAGCCCCTCAAAGAAGCCCTCCGCCGGATACACCGCAGTCCGATCCGCAACCGCGACCGGTTCCTGATCAATGAGTTCCATGACCGCCGTACGCAAGCTCAGCGTGTCGTACTCCCGATCGCCAAACTGAAACAGCTCCGATGGAAGCAACTGATCCCCCTCCTCGCGATTCACCAGAAACGCAACCCACTCATACCCGATCGTCGCACCGATCATCTCGATCGTCTGATTGATATACGCCGACGGCTCCTCGATCGTCCCCATCTCTCGGCCGAGCATGTGCAGCGCCGTCACCGTCTCATACGACGAGGACAACTGCTCCGCATAACTCTCGATCATGTCCTCAGACCCGATCCCTTCAACCTGATCATCATGCATCCAGGTCAGCAGCTGCTCGATCTCCCCCTCAAGCTGCTCCCAAGGCCGACACACCTCTCCGATCGCATGCCGGATCGAAGCAAGCGAAAGCGACCCGCCCTCATACTGCTCATTCAACAGCGGAACCTCAAGCACACGCTCCTGGAATCCAATCAGAACACTGTACCCAGTGCGACGACCGTGATGCAGAATCTGGAACGGGTACATCCGCACGCCGCTCACCTCAATCATCTGAGGCACATCCTCAGTCGCCCAGTGCTCAGCACATTCGATCAGCATGTCCCGCATCGCCGTGCTGCAAAGCCAACGCACAATCGGACGCGGACCAACAGGATCAGACATCGCCATCCCGTTGACATCAAGACTCCAATGCACCAACCCCAACTCACGACACCGCTCCAAAAAAAGCGGTGGGGTCTGAGGCACTTTCGATTCATTCAGTTGCAGCTTCATGCGCACTGCTCCAGCCCGCCACCCGCTTCATCAAGAGTCTTCCCAATCAACTCAATCAATGACCGGATACCAAAGGGCTTGCTCAGCAACGAACGCACATTATCCAGTTCCTTGATCTGATCCTCAATCGCAAAACCACGAGCAGACAACATGATCACGGGGATATCGCGCGTCTTCTCACTCGAAAACAAACGAGTCGAAAGCTCGATCCCACTCATGTACGGCATCTGAAGATCAGTCACCACCAAATCAGGATGCACCTCTTGAATCAACTCAAGACCCTGCTTCCCATCCATCGCACGATGAACACTGTACCCACACTGCGACAACTTCCGAGCCACCATGTGCGTGATGTGAGGCTCATCATCAACAAGGACAATGCATGGACCATTCGCCGAAGATGTATTCTGAATAGGTGACATAGCCACCTCATCGTCCAAATCAGCCGCTCGATTCTGCGATTTCAGCAAATACCCGATCCGGAATTTGCCCTATACAGTCTCTCCCGCC
>JAEPQP010000137.1 GCA_017640485.1 Phycisphaerales bacterium
GCTTCGATCTCGATGACCACACCCGATGCTTTCGCGATCCGGTCCGCGTCGCGCCCGAGACCATCTGAGAGATCCATCATCGCGTGGACACCGGTTTGGCTTGCCCATCGTCCGGCGTCGAGTCTGGGTTCAAAGAGCAGATGCCAACCCGATTCGAAGCTGCCCCCGACCTGTCCGGTCAGATAAAGCAGGTCTCCGGGTTGCGCTCCCGATCGTACAACGGGCTTTGAATCATCAAGCATCGAGCCCCCCACGGTCACTGTGAGCGTGAGCGGATGGTCGGGTGAGGAGTGCGATGCGATGTCGCCCCCGATGATCGGGCAGTTCCAGTGCGATGCCCACTTGTGCATCGCATCAAAGAGCTGATCCGCGTTCGGATATTCCTTGGGGAGGACCCCGGTCGCGAGCGACCAGTTGGGGACTCCACCCATCGCGGCGATGTCGGACACCGATCGCGCGATGGATTTTCGCGCGATGAGATCCAGATCCGTGCCTGGTTCAAAGTGCCGTCCCTCGACGAGCTGATCGACCGTCAGGAGCGCCAGCTCTCCGCTTGGAGATTCGAGCACGGCACAATCATCGCCGGGACCCACCACGACTCGGCCTAGCGTGAGATTCGCCAGTCCTGCGGATCGGGTGTAGATGTGCTCGTGGAGCTGGGACTCGTTCATCGGTTGATTGTATGGTTTGGATCTGATCGGAGGGTCTGGTTGAAGGATCCGGCTGCAAGATCAGAGCCCGTCGATTCCGAACTTTGTGCCCGCAGGGAAGCGGAGACCAAAGTGCTGATCCATGATCTCGAGCAGTTGATCGGTGCTCTGGATATCGATCTCTTTGATGGGTTCACCCTGATGTCGATGCGCGTACTTCCGGGTCGCGAGGGTGTGCCGAGAACCATCTTCGGCCGCGCGTGCAACCATGATCTTGTCGCGGAAGGTTGATTGCGGGCTGGCGCTGGTCCACCAGTTCCCGAGCTCCCGGTCGATGGGCAGCATCTGCTCACCAGTGAACTCATAAACGCTCTTCCATTCGTCATTGATCAAGATCTGATGGAACCAATGGTCAAACCCATCTGGAGTGGGTTCGTCGGACTTGATGATCCTTCGGGTATCGTGGATCGTTTCTTGCGGCTCCGAGATGTCCATCCGCAGCGGCTGGGTCGGCGTGAACCCACCCACCCCAACATCAACGAGCCAAGGGATCCTCTCGAGCATGACCCGGACGAACAAGTGCGTCCGAGCGGGCATCACGCCGGGCGGGGACGAGAAGATCACCCGTCCCGACAGCCCGATCGCGTCGTACCCGAGTGACCGGAGGACATGAAGCATCAGCGAGTTGTGCTCAAAGCAGTACCCGCCGCGATGACTTGTGATCAGCTTCTGCTCGATGGCTTGGATGCCCACATCAATCCCACGCCCGAGCAGCACATCGAGGTTCTCGAACGGGATCGAGCATGCATGGGCAAGCTGCAGACTCTTGAGCGTCTGCAGTGTCGGAGCGTGATCAGACGGACCGTTGTAGTTGATCCGCGTGAGGTACGCATCCAGATCGATCTGATGATCTTCGGTCGAGTTGTGCAGATCAGACATTGGCCGAGGAGTCTTCGAGCACGCGGTTGGCGTAATCGTTCATCGCGTCGCGGAGCTGTTCGAAGCTGTCGAGCACATAAACGATGTCCTGGAAGTGATCGATCTCGAACGGGGTATTGATTACGCGATCCATGTCAAAAGGTCGCCGTTCGATCTGCCCGTTGTCTCGTCCGCCCGTGCCTTCTGGTGCGCCCAGTGCGTACGCGGATTCGCCGTGCGAGGAGATGGTTCCTGAGCCGTAGACCTTGAGCTTGCCGTCTTCGGAGATCAATCCGAACTCAACAGTGAACCAGAACAGTCTTGCGAGCGCTTCTTCGTGCTCTGGTCCTGCGAGCAGCGCCGCTTTGCCGTAGGTCTGGAGGAAGTCCGCAAAGACGGGGTCGGCGTGGAGAGGGACATGGCCGAAGACATCGTGGAAGATATCGGGTTCCGGGAGGTAGTCGATCTTGTCCATCGGACGCATAACGACGGTCGAGGGGAACTCTCGGCGAGACAGACAACTGAAGAACGCCTTCGCGGGGAGATACCCGGGAACCCCGCGCGATTGCCAGCCGGTCAATGGACGCAGGTACTCGTTGATCCCAGTGATGGTCTTGGTGGAATCGAACGGGTCTTGCACAGTCCCAAAGAGGAGAGGGACCCGGTCCGGGTTGAGGTTGATCGCGTTGAGTCCCGCGAGGTAGGTGTTCGAGGCTTGCTTCTCGAGGACATCCCAGCGCTTCTCCCACAGGATCTTCCAGACCTCGTGGTTTTCCTGGGTGTAGCGTTCGTAGTTCTGCTTGACATAGAAGGAATCGGTATCGATCTGCTCGGCGGAAAGCCCGGCGGAGTCATCCGCGGCTTTCTGGGCACGCACGAACTCGTCGCCATCGATGATGTTGTTGTAGCTGATGTCGGCTCGCATGGGTCGCTCCTTCAGTCTCTGGGACGGCTCGCACGCAGCCGTCATGATTATTTTACGACAGAAAGGTCCGAAGAACACGCCGTCGGCAAGATTCTCGAGTGTGAATCCGACCGAAACGGGACAATTCAGCAATCCATGGCGATTCTGCTTTGAAGTGGGCGTGACGATCGGGCTGAAGCGGGGTATACTCCAGACCCCGGGCCTGTAGCTCAGTTGGCTAGAGCGCACCGCTGATAACGGTGAGGTCGGCAGTTCGAGTCTGCCCAGGCCCATTCTCGTCATTCCGCAAGGAGTGGCAACAAGATGAAGGGACCGGCATAAACGCTGGTCCCTTATCTATTTGCGGACTGTTTTCGTACTCACCGCCATCTCTTGCCGCTTGCTGCTGCGACGCGTTTTGCGACACAAGTGCGCCGCATTTTGCGCCGCTTTGCATGGTCGGATTCGTCACCGCTTTGGCGAAGTCTTCATCGCGAACCATGTGGTAGTGCGACTCCCCCACTGCTTGTGTGTGACCAATCCACGAAGTGCAGACCGCTGCGGGATACTCCGCGGCCAGTTCTGTCGCTCGGCTCGCACGCATCGAGTTGAAAAGTCTCGGCCAAGGCTCAAGACCCGCTCGCTCGATGATCCGGAGCATCTGGGTTCGCAGGTTTGCTTTGGGATCCCGATACCCGGACACTACGAACTCCGCTCCGTTCTCGGCTAGCTCAAAGGCATCGAGCAGCACTGCATGGAGTTCGGGGAAGAGCGGGATGATGCGTTCAGACTTCCCAATGTGTCTCTCGGTCTTTGGAGATCTCACACGGAGTCGTAGGTTCGCCCAGTCCACATCAGCCCAACGGACCAGTAAGACCTCTGAGGGACACCTGAGCCCACCCAAGCGGGCGAGCGCGATGATGCATCGCCAGTCCGCATTCGGAGCGGCGTCGATTAGCTTGCTGGTGGATTCGTGATCGAGGTAGAAAAGACGATCGCGGTTTGTCTGTGATCCCGCGATCACTCCATCGAATGGGTTGCGGATCAGCATCTCCCAGCGGACGGCTTTCTTCATGAACATCTTCGCGATCGAGATCTCTTTAGAGACCTTCGCCTGCGAATACCCCTTGCCTTCGAGCCATGTGCGATACGAATCGGCATCACGAGAAGAAATATCCTCAAGGGGTCGGTCCTCACCGAAGCACTCGAACAAGATCCGCCTGGATTGCTTGTAGCGGGTCATGGTGGAGTCCTTGACGCTCATGGATTCGAAGCACGCGTTGAGCAGATCACCAAGCGTGTGCTGCTTGTGATGCAGTCGGGGCTCGACGAGCTGAGCTTTGAGCAATCGATGGTGGATCTCATCGGGGAGCGATGCGACCCAATCTGCGGTCTGGGCATCGATGCTGGTGCCTGTGCGATGTGCTGTAATCAGAGACTCGACTCGAATTTTGAACGCCTCGGCGGCTTTCACGCTCACCTTCCCCATTCGGATGGTGTGGCGTTTCTTGGATGCATCGATGAACATGATGCGCTTGGTGCCGTTTTTGTCTCTTGAGATGGAAGCCATGATTATGTTCCCTCCTTGGTTAATTGTACCGGATACCCGGCACTCGCGCCACTGCCAGTACCCCCGTTCAAAGTGCGAGAAACCCCCGAACTGTCGATGACAGTGGTGTCTGGATGCGATCTGTACTTTGGATGGAGCACGAACTCTTGCGTTCGGCCGTGTGGTTTCTTCCCTCGAAAGTAGCCGATTCCTGACTGTTCAAGTTCCTTGAGTTTCTGCTCGGCACTCTTTGTGCTGTTGTACTTTGAGAGTCCGCGTGAGAACTTCCGGATGGTGACGACACCTCCCTGCTTGTTGATCCAATCAACCGCACCTTGGTTCTCAATCTCACCCTCATCCATCGCGAGCATGCTGTATACACGGATTGTCTCGGTTCTGAACCATTTGACGATCCCGATCGCAGCACGCATGCTCTGCTCATCGATGCACTCTGGGTCACTCAGGGATTGATCTGCCGCCGCTTCTCGCACGAGATGCAGAATCAATGCGATCCGTGCTGCATATCCGACGAGTTTCACCAAGGCCGAGCTGATATGTTCTGCCTCTTGTTCAACCGATCGGTGAAACTCGTTGAAGAACCGCTCAAACAGTGCCATTGCTTCAGATGAGAACTCGATGAGATGGGGCTCTGGCATCTCCTCGCTGGCATCAGGAGCAGCGGTGTTCATCGTGTGCTCAATCAGATGAGCAACGAGTGTCTGCATCTGACGATCAACTTCTGGGTGAACATCTCTATCCGTCCACTTTCGAGGAATGGGCGGAGGCATAGTGAAGAGCATCCGGGCCGCGAGCCCGTTTTCAAGCAGTGTGCTGCTGAGTACACGACGGAGGATTCCGGGCTGGATACCCCCGGTGATGCTCAATCCCGCTCTGGGGATATAGATTGGCTTTTGGGTTCGGCGATCAATGTGGATCGATTTGCCATCAAAGAGCTCAAGCCACTGAGCTGAGTTGAGCCCTGAGCTGCTTGATGAGTACTTACCAAAGTCGAACCACCCAGCGAGTTCGTCTCGGCACAGCATCATCCCGCGCGGGTTGTTGGACATCACTTCCAACGCCGCCTCAATCGTTGCGTCATCCATGAGACATCTCGATGCGCGGCACTCATCTTGCGGAGAGACCTGTGCATCGATCATCTCCTGCTTGTGCTGTGCCATCTGTTGTTGCTGTATCCTTCGGAGCGGCCTCGTGGCATATTCGAGCGCGGGACTCTTGGCACTTCCGCTCTTGCCAATAATGCACGACCACACAATGCTCGGCTGCTCGAAGGTGTATTTGAGTTTCACTCGGTGTGTGTTCCCAATCGCTCCTGCGAGCATCGAGAGCACTGGGAGCGCGATGAACGAAGGATCACACCCAATCGCCAATGCACCTTGCTCCACATATGAGCGCACGGGTTCTGGAAGCAACTCAACAGGGAACTTCTGGAAGATTCTCGCTGTTCTCTCGCTGTTCTTGTGCAATGATTCGGGCTGAGTTTGCTCAATCAACGCTTCGAGCTTTGTACAGACTTCATCGATATCACCCGCTTCAAGATCGAGTACATCTGCAAGGTCCGCGCCCAGTTCCTGATCTCCCCAAACCTCCGAGAGATCGACCACACGGATCGACTTGGTCCCTGCACACAAACCCATCACATCCACGGCATATGCGTCCCCCGCGTCGTCGAGATCCGGGACGATGACGACATCCCGACCTTGCAGGACGCTCCAGTCCGCTTTGGATGCTGACTTTGAGCCGTGCGGGCTGGTGGTCGCGACGAACCCACACGCAATCGCGGCATCCGCCGCCTTCTCGCCCTCGCAGACGATCACAGGACCCTCCGAGTTGAGGATCGAAGGGAGTCGATACAGCGGGCATGGATTTAGCATCCCCTTGAGCTGCCAACAACCATCGATCAACGAGATCGGTCGGACTTCCTTTCCCTTCGGCGTCTCCCAACGGAGGATCACGCCGACGAGTTCACCCGACGCATTGTGATACTCCCAGCGATGGTCATGCATGCCCAGCGATTTGGCATAGACACGCATCGCGCTGTCGAGGTCATCGAACCCGTCTTCACTGATTGCTCTGCCAGCACTGTCACTGGCACTTTGACGGTTTTGATGCCCGTTGATGCTTGTGTTGACAGTGGCAGTGGTGTCATGCGGGTACAGATCACGCATGAACAATCCCAGTGATTGAAGAATCGATTCGGTCGAGCACCCCGCGTGACAGTGCAAGAGCACGGCTCCATCCGGTGCTTCTTTGACACTCAGCGATGGTGTCCGGTCTTCATGCGCCGGACAGGTGCACATCCGTTGTGCGCCCGTTCCAGTGACCTTGCCTCCTTGGCTGATGATCGCATTAAGAATCCGATCGAGCGGACGCTCGTGATGTGTGGTAGACTGTGTGGAGATCAAGTTGTTCTGCATGCCCTCGCCCGCCAGCGGGGGTTTGCTGTTTGTGTTGTGCTCTTTGTGGAAATCATTGAAATCGTGAATCATGCCTCACCCCCTTCGTGTTGTGTTTTCCGCTCAATAAACGCTCTCAGATCGCTCACCAAGATCAGGACTGCTCGATCCAGCTTCGCATGCGGGATCTCTCCCTGACGGAGCAGTTCTCGGAGTGTGCGTTCAGATACCCCGATCATCTCCGCGGCTTGTGCCGGGCGTACCGAGATCAGTTCTGGTTTGGATTGCTGTTGTTGGTTCAGACTCTGGAATGTGTTGTGTTGATTCACAATGCACCCCCTTGACGCTGCGAGTCGATCCTCCTGATCTCACGGGTGAGCCGATCGACATCCGCCGGCGCGAAGATCCGAGCGATCCCGGCCCGAGCAATGGGCTTGATCCCCCGCGATTCAATCAGGTACTCGATGCGATGCCGATCAACGCTCAGATGAGCCGCGATCCGTGCGACGGTCCAGAGA
>JAEPQP010000088.1 GCA_017640485.1 Phycisphaerales bacterium
ATCCAATCCATTGACCAAGGTATCCACGCGTCCTCCCATCCCGGCGCCGGTGTTGATCCAGACCGATGCGACATTGAATGCGTCATCGCTCGATGCTGCGGCAAGGTCCATGAGGCCATCACCATTGAAATCAGCCGCGACGACACCGTCTGGCCGATTCATTGGGCTCACAGGAAGGCCTTGCGCCAGCGAGTAGCCCGCAGCTCCAGAGTAGACATTAACTATCCGGTTGTCTTGGTCGCTGACCGCGATGTCAGCAACACCGTCACCAGTATAGTCACCGATCGCTGAGGATCGAGGTTCAGCGCCTGCTGCGAACGATGATGCTGAGAGAGTGCCGGTCCCGTTGTTGGTCAGGACGGTCACGGTTCCTCCGTCGCGGTTGGCGACGGAGAAGTCGAGCACTCCATCGGCATTGAGGTCGCCGCTGGTGATGTCAACCGGGCGTTGACCCACAGCGACATCAGTTCCAGCTGTAAACGCGCCGGCAAAGTTCGTGTAGGTGCGGACGGTGTTGAGACCCTTGAGGATTACGACCAGGTCCATATCACCGTCTTGATCTATATCTGCAGCAGCGAGATCATCAGGACCGGATCCTGCACCTGTGAAGATCGGAGTTGGGGCTCCGAAAGCACCCCCAGTATTCATATAGATATTGATCTTGTCGATGCTGTCGGTGGTGACCGCCATATCGAGATCGCCATCGCCATCAAAGTCAGCGAGTGCGACGCCGGCTGGGCGTGTTGTCGCTGCGACTGATGTCGCGGCACTGAACGAAGGTGCTGCAGCAGCGGTTGTGCCCACGAGTGCAAGCAAGGTGAGTTGTGCTCTCCAGTTGGTGTTCATGTTCTTTCCTTTGTGTTTGAGTGAAAAATGAGTCAGAAACAAGTGTCGCGGCATTGGGTCAGGTAACGGTCAGGAAACGATGATGCTGCGACAAGAACACTCATTACAAACAGCGTGCCAATCATCGAAGAGCTCTTGATGGTGCTATATTGGATTGGTATGCACGAAACTCTGGAAAACAAAAAGAACGGGCCAATGCTGTGGCCCGTTCGGTTCTATTGGCTAATCAGAGTAGTTGTATTAAGGGCAACCGCTCGAGAACTCAGTGAGGAACGAAGAGATGTCGAAGAAGTCGTACAGTCCATCATCGTTGAAGTCAGCTTGGGGATCTTGAACTGTGTAGAGACTCAGGAAGGCGGAAATATCGAAGAAGTCGAGCATGCCATCGCCAGTCAGATCAGCGGGGCACTGAGGCGTCGGATAGTCGGAATCGTTCAGTATGCCGTCGTAGTTCAGATCATAGAAATGAAACTCTTGTCCGAAGTTTTGAATGGCATATTCGCCGTTGATGATCGAATCTGCGTCTGAGGAAGAACCATCGTTGAGGTCGATAAAACTCTGAAGAGCTTGGTCATCGAGTTCGGTGTTCAGTTCATCGAGATTGAAGTCGGCGTAGTTCTCGCAGAAACCGGTATCAGTCCACACATAGAAAGACGATGGCTGAGGGAGCAAGGGGGCTGTGCCAATTAGTGCCGTAACTTCCCACCTGCGTGGTTCACGGAAATCATCAGTATCCTGGTTGTCCCAGTCGTCCACGAGCACCGCGAGATCACCGGAAGCAAAGCTGGAGCTTAGGATAAGATCATCGATTGCTTCTTCCATTGATGTGTGGTTCGACAAACTGAGATCGATGGGCTGCTCAGGCTGTCCGGCCTGTAGTGCAGCGCCGGCGTTGGTGATCGGAAAGACGAGCGTGATGGTGGTGATGTCGGTACTGGAGTTGTGTGCAAACCGGAGATTAGTTACAGGGTTGAAGAACCCGAAGTCAGATCCGCCGAACAGCACGCTTAGAGGTGCGAAAGATTCAAAGCGCTCAAAGAACCGTCCGCTCAGGATCCAGGTTTCGCCTGATTCGAAAATGCTGTTCGAATTCCCGTTTTGGGAGAGGATGGTTGGCAAAAAGCAGCCGCAGAGATTCAATGAGAACTCGGAGCCGGTGCGTTCAAACTGCGGGAAAGTGCTGAGGTCCGAATCGAAGTCAGCTGCGGATTGCACCATCCGTTCTGAGATGGATCCTTCGGGGCTTAGGCCGAACCGCCCGACATTCGCGAGGTAGCGATGGCGTGCGATGGGCATGAGTTCGCCGCCGGAGTTCTTTTGGCTATCAATGTCCAGTTCGATGAAACCGGTGATTGGTCGGTTCCCAAAACGGTATGGATCGTATGGGAACCCCTGAAGCCCGATCGGACCAGGTGGTGAGACCAATCCATCTACTACAAGTTGTATACGTACAAAGTCTGCTTCATTCGTGACGACAACTCCCTCATACAAGTCTGCTGTAGGTGCAGTGGGGATCCATCCCTCAACGCTCACTGAGAGCAGATCGATGGGAACGAACTCTGGTGGGAGGGGCGCGTCGTTGTTCGTGTCGGATCTCCGAATCATCGCGTCTCCTTGAGCATCGTTCCACACACTGCCAGAATCGGGATTTGCCTTCGCATGGTTTGGAATGAACAGGCAGACCGCGAGTGCTGCGAGTGGGACACTGCGAGCGAAATTGGAGAAGAGTGGTGTCATGATCCGCTCGCTTTTTGATTGGAGTTTGTGATGTTGTACCGTTCAATGCGGTAACGGAAGCTGGATCGTTGCATGTTGATGAGCCGGGCGGCTTGGGTGATATTGCCATTGGTGTGATCAAGGGCCTGGATCATCAGCTCGCGTTCGACTTCTTGAGCGGTATGGGTTCCAGAATCGAAGTTAAACCGGAGCTCGAGCGGACTTGCTTTGCCTGTCTCATTTGATACTGGCTCTTGTTGAAGTGTGGATTGAGCAGGTTGGATCGCGAGGTCTTCTGAAGTGATGTGGGGGTCAGGAGCAAGCATCGCAGCACGCTGGACGGCGTTGAAGAGTTCGCGAACATTGCCGGGCCAAGCATGGTTGAGGATCGCGTCCTTGGCTTCTTGAGTGAGTTGAGCCGGATCGAGCCCGTATTCCCTCCGGAGCTGCTCCAGCATGCTTTGGGCAATGATGATCGCGTCTTCCTGCCGGTTGCGAAGACTGGGCAGTTGAATACGGAATGCATTGATTCGAAAGAGCAGGTCCTCACGGAAACTCCCCTCGCTGACCATCAATTCCAGATCCTTGTTGGTCGCGGCGATGACACGCATCCGAACAGATCGTTCTTTCGTCGCGCCGACCTTTCTGATGATTCCTTTCTCGATGACTGATAGGAGTTTGGCTTGGAGGGGGAGATCTAGATCTCCGATCTCATCAAGGAATATTGTGCCTCCGTCGGCCATCTCGAAGAGTCCCTCGCGTGTGGTTTTTGCATCAGTGAATGCGCCTTTTTCATGACCGAAGAGCTCAGACTCGATGAGTGATGCTGGGAGCGCGGTGCAGTTGACATGGACGAATGGCTGATTGTGTTCCGGGCTGGAGTCATGGATGTATTGGGCGAGAACGCCCTTGCCTGCGCCGGTCTCGCCATTGATCAGGATGGTGGTGAGTGCGCCTCCGCTGACGCTCCCGGATTCTTGGATGCGATTGCCGACGGGGATCTGAGCGAGACGGGATGCGAGGGAAGTGGTTTCAGTCCATGCCTTGGACTCACCCAATGGTTCGGTGGCGGTCTTCCTGGTATTCTCTACGCGTTTGTACAGGCGAAGCTGGCGGGACTCTGATCGATGTTTGAGAATGCGTTCAGTTGTGATCAGCAGTTCCTGCAAGCGGATGGGTTTGGCGAGGTAGTCGTCGGCACCGAGTTTCATGGCTCGAACAGCATCATCTACGCTCGCGTCGCCGGTCATCATGATGATGCCGCCCTCAAACCCAGCGTCCCGGATGGTCTGTATGAAATCAATCCCAGAGTCTTGGCCTAAATGAACATCGGAGAGCACCAGGTCGAAATGGAGTTCTTTGTAGGCTTCGTGTGCATCTTGGAGGGTCTCGGTCGAGCGGACCGTGTGTGCGTGCTTTTCCAGGAAGTGGCTGATAATGAGCCTGAGATCAGCGTCGTCTTCGATGAGGAGGATTTCGGCCACAGGTGTTCTCGTTCGGGCCAGTACTGGCCCGCAGGGTTTGCGGACTCAGGTGGCGGGGTTCAATGGTATCAGCATCGTGAAAGCGCATCCGGTTGATTCAGAAGCGTTTAGGGGAGATTCAACAGAGATCTCCCCTCGATGCTGCATGATGACCTTGTGGGACATTGCAAGGCCGATGCCAGTCCCAGATTTTCGTGTAGTGAAGTATGGTCGAAAGATGGAGCGGTGCAAGTCGTGTGGAATCATGGGGCCCTGATTGGCAATCCGGAGGGTCCAATAAGGGATTTTAGGATTGAGTGGATCGGTGGATTGTTGGGCTGGTGCCTGATTTAGGTTCGCATCTAGATCGATAGAGATCGTGGATCCATAGGGTGCAAACTCGATAGCGTTCGAGAGGATGGATGTGATAGCGTGGTTGAGGTGCTGGGGGTCGCCAATGGCTGAAAGTGGCTGGCTCTGATCGATGGCGCTCCCGGTATGGAACTCGATGCACTGCTGCTTGGATTGAGCGGCTCCCTGGTGGTCTTCGATCACGGATTCGACGAGCTCTGCTGGGTCATAAGTAGTGAGATTGAGTTCAAGCGGGGATGAAGCGCGGAGCATGTCTTTGAGTTTGAGTTCAAAGCGATCGACTGTTTTGATGATGCGTTCCTGAAAGTCGCGGGATGGAGACCCGGGTTCGAGATCTTCGAGTACGACTTCGGAGAAGGCGCGGATGCTCGCGAGTGGAGTGCGGAAGTTGTGGACCGTGCGTTCGGTCATCTCTCCCATCGCAGCGAGTCGCCCCTGTTCAATCCGTTCTTCTTGCATGTCTTGGATACGGATGCCCATCTGGTTGAACTCGGTGCTGAGCTGCCCGAGTTCATCGTTTGTGTAGACACTGATGGGGTTGGTAAAATCACCCTTGCCGAACCGGGCGGCGCCGTCCCGGAGTTCTTCGATCGGGGAGAGGATAGAGCGTCTGATGAACACGATTGTCAGCAGTGTGATCGCTAGTGCTCCAATCAGTGTGACGAGGAGGATCAGGTTCGTCCGGGACTTCATCTCTTCCCCGAAGTCCGATGCGAGCTGGGCATCTTGCAGGATCTGCCCTTCAATGGCTTCGATGAGCTCGTGTCTGCGATCGATGAGTTCCATCAATCGCTGTGCATCTTGGGGGTCTTGGAGAGCAGACCAGGTCGTGCTTGCTTCTGTGATCTGCGCAGATCGATCACGGAGGTTGTCGATTGTGGTGACCCCTGAGCGGAGCATGACACCGGTGAGTGAGTCAAGTTCGTTCAAGAGAGTCTGGGAATCGACTTCGAGCTCTTGGATGGTGCTGTTGACACTGCTTATGCGATCCGGGTCGTACTGACCTTGCTTTGATTGAGCCGCGAGAGCATCTAGGATCAGATCGGTTTGTTCCTCGCCCGTTCGCTTCATCAGGTGCAGCCGTGTCATAATCGATTGCATCGAGAGAAGTGGCTCTGAGAGTTCACGCTCAAGGAAGCGGATATTCCACATGCTCATTGAGAGATTGGTGATCAGAGTTGCGATCAGTAATGCGAGCACAATGGAGATTTTGGATCGCAGGCACATACTCAGCGAACCGGATCAGTTGACCGGTTGGAACTCCCATTTCCAGCTGGATTCGCCGGCTGGATCAGAGGATGACTCAACATGACCGTCGATGAACGCGACATTGGTACGTCCGTTGTGTCTGCTTGAAGGAAACCACAACCGATCGTTTGCATACGGCCCTTGGGAATCTAGGGAAGGCGCGGTGTAGATCGGGGAGACATTAAGTTCAAAGGCTCTGTTCCCGTCGATATCCAATAGGAGCGGAACACTGGCGTATTGCATGATCGAGGGCTTGAGGCGTACAGGCCGCGCGGTGGGTCTACCAAACTGGTCGGTGACTTCGGCTCTATTTAGTCGGGCATTGAAGCCATAGGAGATGTTTTGCGGAGGGCCGACCGCGCCGTTTGAACAAGCGACATTTTTCCGGAGGACTATGGGCTCGCGCACGCTGGGGCACCGCATTGGATCGTTGCCCTGATCGTCCGGTGTTTCATGAGCAGACGAGTCATCGCCCCATCTCCAGAACTCATCGACGCCGTATTGGTTCTCTTGAAATGTTTCGAGTGCGAATGAGGGCCTGTTGTGATCATCTCCTCGGTCGCCGTGCAGTTGATCGTCAGCGAAGAGTCGGAAGTCGAATGCAACGGTGCGCTGTGACATCTGGCACTTGAACTCGCGGGCGCGTTCCATCGATGAGCCGAGCATCGGGAGAAGGATGGTCAGGAGCAGAGAGATCACAGCCAGAACAGCAAGCAACTCAACGAGAGTGAAAGCTTGCTTACATTTTGTCATGCAGGGTTTGGATCTTGCTTCTTTCACGAGAGATCAGCATTGTATCAGATTGCCGTGTGAATCAAACCCCTGTGGTTTCAATTTGCGGACAAAGCGTGCTTTTGGCGGATCGGGCCACAGTGGGCCATGTGTCGGGCTTCGGGTGGCCCGCATGGTGTGGAGTTGGTGCATAATTCAGTACAAAATGGTCCTTTATTCGTGGCACGCTGGTTGCAAAGCATAAAATTGGTAAGTGTTGATGATTCGCAAACCAAGATTGAAAGGGGTAACACAATGAATCTCAGAAGCCTTGTCATCAAATCCAATCTGGTAACAGCGTCTTGCATTGGGTATGGATTGCTTGTTGCTTCAGCATCAGGTGCGGTTGTGAATGAAGGGTACAGGTTCATGGCGGCTGATGGTGCAGCGGACGATGAGTTTGGTTGTGCTGTTGATATCAGTCACGGAATCATTGCCGTAGGCGCACGAAACGATGACGATAACGGAGTGAACTCTGGATCGGCATACCTCATTGACGCATCGACTGGCTCTCAGATTGCCAAACTTCTCCCGAGTGACGGAGCTGCAGGGGACCAGTTCGGATACTCGATCGCGATCCAGAATGGAGTCGTAGTGGTTGGGTCTCCGGGGGATGTTCACAACGGCGTTGCATCTGGATCTGCATACCTGTTTGATGCAACAACTGGAGTGCAACTAGGAAAGCTGGTTCCCAATGATCCAGAAGCGGGAGATGAGTTTGGCAACTCCATCGCGATTGATAACGGCATTGTTGCAGTAGGGGCTTGGAGAGCGGACGATTTGGGAGATGGATCCGGGGCCGCATATCTGTTTGATGCATCGAACGGGAATCAACTAGAGAAGTTGCTCCCAGACGAAGGAAATAACTTCCAGACATTTGGTGTCTCGATCGCAATCGATGATGGTATCGTCGCTGTTGGTTCTCGAACATTCTTTGTACTAGGAGAAGGATTCACCTTTGCGAAGGTGCACCTATTTGATTCGAGTACTGGGGATGTGACCAATGTGCTACAAGCCAACATTGAGAACTTTAATGGTGACCAAGGAGGGATGTTTGGGGATAGTGTGGACATCAATGACGGATTGGTCGCTGTCGGCGCACCGTCACGGAGTGTGTTCTTTGATTTCTCTGGTGCAGTGTATGTCTTTGACGCATCGAATGGAAATCAGCTCCAGTTTATCTACCCAGCAGACGGGCACGACCGTGATCACTTTGGAAGATCCGTTTCGCTTGATAACGATGGCATGCTTGTGATCGGTGCGGACGAGGATGACGACTCCGCATGGTCTGGTGGATCTGCATACCTCTATGAAGCTACGAGTGCGACACAGGTTGACAAACTCCTCGCGAGCGATGGTGCGGCATTCGATATGTTCGGTACTTCTGTTGCAATTGATAACGGTGTCATCGCAGTCGGCGCGACTGGGTTTAGTACTAGTTCGTTCCAAGGTGCTGTGTATGTATTTGGTGAAACATTAGAGAACTGTGCTGCAGACTTCACGAATGATGGACTGCTCGACTTTTTCGATATATCAGCATTTCTCGACGCATTTGTGAATGCTGATCCAAGCGCAGACCTCACGGGAGAAGGCCAGTATGACTTCTTTGATGTATCTGCATTCATTGATGTATTCTCAGCAGGTTGTCCTTAACGCACCAGATCGATGCTGGTTTGTGTTGGCCGATTGATGCGAACTGAAGGCCAAGGTAGGTCAGTAGTACCTCGTGTTTGCAGCAATCAGATTCGGAAATGAGGTTGTTGGATTTGGCATGGATTATGCATGGAGTTTACTGAAGCACAACAACAAACTGCCGAAGGGAATTTCAAATGAATACCAAACTGCTTATAGCCGGATTTGCTGGAACAACAGGTCTCCTTGCATGCGCCTTTGCAAACGACATCAACTTCGATGGCCGCGATATGGTTGAGCCGGACTGTGATGTAATGAGCGATTGGTATGAATGCAGAGACATTGAAACAGCTCCGGCTGGTGTGTATCTCGGATACCAGTACATGCATCTCACAAGCGAGACGCTGGGGCCAGATGGAAACACTGTTTACGCTGATACCGGCGAGCCTTATGTCACTACTGTGACTTCATGCTCAAGTTGCCACTTCAGTGGCGGTCAAGTCCCATTTGGATCTCCGGTATACCAATCTCCCAGTAAATACACAGTGAATCCTGTGACTGGTCTGGGGCCATACTTCCGACCTCTCGGGTACCACCGCGATCTGGAGGATTCAATCATTGATTGTTTCCGAAACTGCATGAATGCCGAGCGTGCACCAGCGAAAGATGATCCAGTGATGATCGCACTTGTTGAGTACATCCAATGGGTTGCTGATGGAGTGATTGATCCCGCAGCACGCGAGAACTGGGATCTTCTTCCGCCTGAGGCCGGTCCACGATTGCCTGTGATAGATGGGGTGTCCTTGATGCGTGCTGATCCAATCCGAGGTGGTCAGCTTTATGCCAACAGTTGCGCGGACTGTCACAGCGAAGACGGACCTGGTGCGGGCGAGTATCGCGTTGGAGAACCGCGCCCTCGCATACCTGCACTCTGGGGTGATCGTGATGGATATTCAAAGGGAGCTGCGTTTTACCGTACACCAGTGCTCGGGGCATACATTCAAAAACACATGCCATTGGATGACCCGATGACTCTGAGCAATCAAGACGCGATTGACATCGCTGCATTCATCAACGCGCCTGATAAAGCGCGCCCAAGCGGAATGGCTGATCAAATGTATACCCATGATGACCCAGATGGAATCCCATCATCGCTACGCAAACCTGCTGATTGGTTGGTCGGTTTTGAGTACCCCGGAGAGCGTGCACATTTCGAGTCAATGGGCATTGATTATGAGGACATGATCCTGAACGGACCATGGAATGATCTATCACAGTGGAGATCAGATGAGATCAACCGACTCTTGTCTTGCTCAGTTGATCTCAATCAAGATCAGAATCTTGATTTCTTCGATATCAGTGCATTTCTTGATGCGTTCGTGACTCAAGCCGCAATCGCAGACTGGAATAGTGATGGGAACTTCGACTTCTTCGATGTCAGCGCGTTTCTCAATGCGTTCATGAGAGGGTGCCCTTAATAGCTGTGTCCTGAAACAGTCGTGTTGGTGGCATAGTCACTTCGTTCAAGCTGGTTAGTAAGTAATGCATCTCTATGCCGGACAATGAGTTCGGCATAGAGATTGCTTCGCGCGGGCGCGCGTACTTGTACACGAAAGCCCTAACAAACAACAATCAATACATGCGCCCATGCTATACTCCTGGTACGATACTGACCAGCGATTGTGAAGTATCCACACAGATTCGGATCAGGCATGAAAGGTGGAATCATGGTGTCAGCAGCTCATTCCTTTGAACGGGATGGTGTATTCCAGATCGCGCGATCTTTGGTTCAGAAAGAGTGGGAGCACTTTATTCGAGCGGGTCAGCAGATCGACGAGATCTACTCCGAAGATCTGGTTTGCAGCGATGATGAGTTCCCTCTTGGTCCGGGAGAGGAGTATGCGGTTGAGGAGACATTTGAGTTTCTTCGTTTCAAGCGGCTTGCTACGGCTGTGCAGTGTTTCAGATTTCCACAAAACCACAAGTATGACAACCACTTCGACTTTGAAAGCAATGCTCCGGTTGATGAACGTAAGCAATCAGCCCGCAGAGGGATCCTTGTCATGCTCGCGGCTGCTGATCCTGAGAAGGATCAGGTGTTTACCGATGAACTGGGAGTACTTGCAAACACGCCATATGAGATGGAGAGCGAAGGTGAGCTTCCTGAGTTTGGGGGGAGCGAGTGGATCTCATGGGGTGAAGATGGTTGGGATGAGCAGAACGAGCCCTCTCCAAGAGTGCTCAAACGGCTTAGGCATGCGATAGATGTGGTCCATCACGGGAGCGTGCAAGCAGCGCGTCTGAGTCGCATTCCAACTGGTGATGGGCGACCATGCGATGAGCCTGGTGTGAATCGGTTCGATGAAGCAGAGCGATCAGTGCGTGATGTCAGGCGATTCGTGCAGCACTTTGTTTACTGTCTGGATCAGTACAGAACAGATTGGCATTACAGATACGAGGAAGCGATCCGCAAGGAGTTGAGTGCCATTCGTATAGAGAATCGGAGATGGTGGGCAAAGTGGTCCGGGGTGATGATGAGGGCAAGAGAGGCAATCCGGGCGATCGATCTCCCGGAACTCGCTGGAGCGAAGCAGGCCGCATTCGATGCGTTGACCATCATTCATGATGAGTACCAAGAGCCCGTGTTCTACTCTGATCATGAGGAGCCGGGTGATCACATCTTCCGTGCGGCAATGAATCGTGGTCAGGATGAGGTGATCACCGACCGAAGGGCTCGGCTGAATCATGCATTCAATGATCTTGAGCCTTTGTGTCGTGGGTGCCGGATGTACATTGATCAGCCAGATCCAGATCTCCGTGCTGATCAGACTCAAGCATCCGTAGCCGATTTGAAAGCGGATCGAAGAACAAAGAAGCCGATGAGCGTCGAAGCGGCAACGCAGACAGCACTCGCGATCGTGAAGAAGCGGGAGTGGCCCAGGTCCCGAGGCCAGGCTTCGATTCGTGCACTCGCAGACATGGTCAAGTGCAGCCCTTCCACGATCAAGAAAGCACTCGATGAGAGCCCGAGTCTCAGGCGATCATACCAACAAGCTGCCATGAAGAAGAACTCACATCTGGAGCGAGACTCTGACACAATTGCCGAACTGATCTCTGAGCAAGCTAAGGATGATCGAAGCAGATATGTCACCTAAGCGCGAGCGCTCGCGCTCAGAATTGCAATCACTCATCTGCTGAGAATGAATCCAAATCGTTGAATCTGCGCACTGATCGCTGTTTTTTTTAGCGTTCGTGGTGTTGTGTGCGCGCTCACTGGCACGGTGGGAGGACCCATGTGATTCCCGGTAGACACTACCCGGCATGGGCCAGAACTTGCCAAGGAGGCAGAACATGAATTCAGAGAACACACTCTGGAC
>JAEPQP010000195.1 GCA_017640485.1 Phycisphaerales bacterium
AAGAACGCGTCGGAGACCGCGATTGCGCCCTTGCAGAGATCCCCGGCTTTGCGGATCGCGCCGAGACACGACGCGACGCGGTCCATCTGACCAGCGCCGGCGCCGAACAAGCGGACACGATCGGATTCGATACCGCCGATGAGCACAGCGTTCGAGGAGAGCGCGGTACACATGGGCTCGAGGATTCCCGCGGCTTGGAGCGTCTGCTGAGATGGCGCTGGACCCGCGGCGTGGATCCATGAGGATGAATCGGGGACCACCAGGTCGCGGTCTTGGACGAGCATCCCGCCCGGGATCCATTTCATTTCTTGTGTGATGTCAGGGGTTTCGTTTCCGACTTCGAGGATGCGGAGGTTCTTCCAGCGATCGCGGAGCAGATCGAGCGCGTCGGGGTGGTAGGAGGGTGCGATGAGGACTTCGAAGAAGGTGCCGTCGGCAGTGATCCGCTGCGCGGCTTTGAGGTCGATCGGGGTGCTGGTCGCGAGGATCCCGCCGAACGCGGCCATCGGGTCTCCTGCGATCGCGGCGTCCACGGCTTCGTGGTTGCTTGAAGCGCACGCGGCGCCGCAGGGGTTGGTGTGCTTGAGCACGCACGCGGCGTGGTGCTGTGGTGATGCGGCGTGGAGTGCACGCACGAGTTCGAGAGCGGCGCTCGCGTCATTGATGTTGTTGAAGCTCAGGGGCTTGCCGTGGAGCTGGTTTGCGCTCAGGAGGGTGCCCGCTTGTGGTTGACCGGTTCGGTACAGGGCCGCAGATTGATGCGGGTTCTCGCCGTAGCGGAGGGTGTCGAGCTTGGTGAGTCCAACAGAGAACTTCTCTGGAAGATCGTGTGTGTCCCTGTTCATCCACGCGCTGATCGCTGAGTCGTAGTGGGCCGTCGCGGTGAACGCGTCTGCGGCGAGTTTCTTGCGGAGCGCGAGCGTGGTGCATCCGTTGTGCTGATCAAGTTCATTGATCAGTGATTCGTACTGGGATGGATCGGTTACGATCGCAACGGACTGGTGGTTCTTCGCGGCTGAGCGGACCATCGATGGGCCTCCAATGTCGATCTGCTCGATCGCTTCCTCGTCGCTCACGCCTTCCCTTGCGATGGTCGCTTCGAAGGGGTAGAGGTTCACGCAGACCAGGTCGATCGGTGCGATCTCATGTTCGTGCATCGCGTCGAGGTGGGACTGGGTGTCGCGCCGAGCGAGGAGTCCGCCGTGGATTTTGGGGTGGAGCGTTTTAACGCGTCCGTCCATCATCTCGGGGAAGTTGGTGACCTCTTCGATCCCGGTGACCTCGATCCCGGCGTCCGCGATCGCTTTTGCTGTCCCTCCGGTTGAGATGATCTGAACTCCCAGATTTGACAGCTTTTGAGCGAGCTCGACGATCCCGGATTTGTCGGAGACGGAGATGAGAGCGCGCGTGATGCGGACCACCGTTTCACTGGTGGCTTGGGCGGGTGTATCGGTCATCATGGGGGTGATCCTTGCCGGTGTCCGGTCAATGGATGTGTTGGGTATGCGGGCTGGGTGTGCTTTTGATTTAGCGGAGTGTGAACTTCGCGAGAGCGCCGGTCGGAGAGATCACATAGAGATCGCCGTCGATGAACTCGTCGGCACGCACTCCCGCGGCTCCGTCGAGATCGGATTCGACGATGACATCTCCGGAATCCTTGTCCACGGCTGCGAGCGATGATCCGGTCCAGACCATGAGCTCATCGCCGTTGGCGATCGAGACGACCCATCCGGAGATGTCGTTGTTGCTCCAGAGCAGCTTTCCGGATGCGGCGTCGAAGGCGCTGAGTCCTTGATCCGCGGTCGATGCGTACAGCACGCCGTCGTGGATGGTTGGTTGCACGGTCAGCGGCTTGCTGGTCCGCTTGCGCCACTGGCGCGAGGCATCCGCGAGCGAGAACGCGTATAGCGATTGGTCGTTGGATGCGACAAAGAGGTTCCCGTTGTCGACGAGCATGTCGTTGACGGATCCGCCTGCGATGTTGGCTCGGAGGATCGAGTTCCCTTCGCGGGCGCCCAGGACGCGGATATCGCCTCCGGCGGAGAGCATCGCGATCACTTCGTCGTTGATCTGGATTGCTGGGGATTCGATATCGCCGTCGAAGGTGTAGGACCAGAGCTTGAAGTCGTTGGTGGTCTCGAACGCGAAGATCTCGTTGCGGGTTGTTCCGAAGAACGCGAGGTTTCCAATGATGAGCGGTCGGGTGTTGATGATCGCGTTGACATTGTCGCGATCGAGGGT
>JAEPQP010000145.1 GCA_017640485.1 Phycisphaerales bacterium
CATCCCACGCTCGGCGCTGTGCGATCCCGAATCACTCACGCTTGAGAACCACAAGAACCGAGAGTTCGATGTCGTCGTCACCAGTTCGGTGCGGAGCCAGGAGCAGATCAACGAAGCGATCGCGGCGATCAAGGACCCCACCATCGCACAGATGATCAACGCGATCGCGAACATGATGATCCGCGACCCGCATCTCGGGTATGTCGCGGCCTGTGACATCGTGCTCGGATCACACGGCATCGTGACGGGGAAGTGGCTCACGCAGAAACACTTCTGGAATCTGGTCATCGCGATCGTCAACCGGTTCCGCCGCATCGAGACCGTCAAGGCGCTGCAGGGTCTCAAGGTCGGGGTCTTTGGGACGGACCAGTGGGCAGAGCACTGCACCGGGACGATCCACTACGCAGGACAAGCCACCTACGCGCAGTGCGCCGGAGCGTTCGAACGCGGACGCGTTGCGCTCGCGTGGGGTCCGACGCAGTTCGTGCACTCCTACTCCGAACGCATCATGCAAGCTATGGCGGGCGGCGCGTGCGTCGTCGCGGATGATCGCATGATGGTGCGCCATGATTTCAATGGATCGATGTCCAAGGACTCCCAGTCCCCGACAGCGAGGCTGTTCGATTGGTCGGGTAATAATCTCGGTGCCGCTCGCGAAGCGATCGAGTATCAACTCGCGCATCCAGAAGAATCGCTGGAGATGGCCAAGCGTGGACGGACGCTGGTCGAGAACACCTGCCTGTGGGAGCATCGGGTCGATGCGATGATGAATCTGGTCAAGAGCTGCCCGCAGCCCGAGCCTGCTGCGGCGGGCGTGTGAACTAGCCGCCCATCTCGTCGATGAAGGCATTCGCTTCGTCGATCGAAGCTTCCATGTCTGCGATCAGCACCGCGATCTCGGATTCGAGTTCGACCAGTGTGTCGTCGAGCGATGCGATCGCTCGAGCGTTGAGGTTGTGCTTCAGGAAGAGGACCTGATCGCTGAACGCCGCGAGGACCGGTCCCATCTTGCTTTCCGCGGCTTTCATCGCGCTGACCACATCCTCGAACGCGTCGCGGGTCTCGTCGAGTTGTTTCTCGGATGCTCTCCGGAGCGATTCCGTGCTGTACTCTTCGAGCTCCGCTTCCCACTCCTTGAAGAGTGCTTTGCCCACTCGATCAACCGACTTGATCTTTGATGAGACCTTCTCAGCGCGATCTTCAGCACGATCGAGTTGCTTCTTTAAGCGTGAGTACGCGTTTTCGAGTTCGCCGCCGTCGAAGTTGGTGAGTGATTTGAGTTCATCGAGTGTCGTCGCGAACTGTTCCTTCGCGGACTCTTGTGCATCGCGGGTCTCATCAACCCGGTCAACGAGCTGCTCACGCTTCGGGGTCCCGAGTTTCTCGCGGACAGCGATCGAGGTGGACGCGCACCCCGAGATCAACAGGACAGCGGTCAGGAGCGTGGATCGGAGGAGTTGGTGGGTATTCATGCGTGGAGTATAAAGGAAACCCGACGGATTGTGCGTGCGTTCAGGAGGTGTTCCTGCATTGTTTTCGCAGTTCTCGGACGGACTTGTCTGCACACAACCCGGAACGCCCGCACAGCCCGAATCATGGACCGCACCAACTCCCCACCCTGCTGGCGGCACAACCAGAGTCGGTGCACTCTCTATCTGGACACACCATGTGAATCCAAACCTGAGAACGAGAGGAGCATCCAAATGAAGACTTCACCCATCGCTGCTATGACCACTGTGTTTGCCGCATTGACCGTCAGCGCCTCCGCTGGGAACATCACCGCATCTGCTTTGAACGCTGGTGACTCGTTCGCTCAGCTCAACCTGGGTGATGTGATGCTCGATATCCAAGCCAACAGCGGATCATTCGCGAGCAAGACCATCGCGGGATACCACATGATGGGGGTCCAAGGCGGTCATGTCAGCGGCGAGATCGACGCAACCGAATCCATGGACTTCTACTTCGATACAGCGGTCCGCGTGACCTCGCTTGAGCTCGGCGCGTTGTTCGTCAACGGACAGCACGGCGACCAGGTCAACGAACGCGCCTTTGTCACAATCAATAACGAGCACGACTTCGAGCTCGCGCTGACCGCACCAACCGCAGCGTCATGGAACGGTCTGGGCACGGTCACTGCTCTCTCGCAGGGTCTGCAAGGCGACGCGGGCTACTTCCGCATCGCTGGCAACGACATCTTCGGGATGGAAGTGCACACGATGACCCTCTGGGCACCACAGGAAGATGTCAGCGGATCGCGTGGCTCGGACTACGGGTTCGGTGGACTGACCACCGCGACCATCCCCGCTCCCGGTGCGTTCGCGCTGCTCGGGCTCGGCGGCATGCTCTGCTCACGCCGCAAGCGTGGATAAAGGAACCCGCTCATTCTGAATCAACAAGAGACCCGGCTCATAGGCCGGGTCTCTTTGCTTTGAAACTGTAGTGTTTAGTTTGCCGGCTTATCGACGGCGGCGCATTGCGACCAAGCCGCCCATTGCGAGCACACCCATCGCGCTCGGTGACGGGATCACATTGAGCCCGATGGAAACGCGGGTGAGGTCCTGACCGGTCTGCTGAACCCAGAAGGAATAGCTCCCTGGACCGATCGAGTTGAGCCCGCCGGTGAGATCGTTGATGACCTCAACACCAACAAAGCCCGGCGAGGTGATGACGAAGCCGTCAAGACCAGGGCCGGAGAAGATGTCGGGATCAAAGTCAAAGAACGATCCGGGACCGAACCCGACAAACGCGGCGCTGTCTGAACCACCAAGCGGGTTGCTCGATTCGAGGATGACCATCGAATCGATCGATTGACCAGCGCCGAGAGTGAAGGTGAAGTAATCACGATCGCCTCCCGGCTGATCAGAGAGCACCACATCCATTGAGACGGTGTTCATTCCCTGATCGAGCGTGATCATGGTGGGTGCGAAACGATCTCCGGAAAGATCGCCATCAACGGTTTCGTCGTAGATCGCCGCGGATGCGACAGAACCTGCGAGCAGGGCGGCCCCTGCAATACCTGATTTCAACATCTGATTATCCTCTCTCTAATTCTCTCTTAGTACCGTACTGGCCCATACCACGCAACAACCGTGGCTAGATGCACTCTATTCGAAAATCTGTCGTATTGGATGCGAAATCTTTAGATTCTGTCTCTTCAAACACCCCCGCTTTCGAAGTACTCAGTGCAAGAGCATTGAACTCAAAGCAATGAGGATTACTCCGGATTAATCTCTTCCTGATCGCCCTCGCCTGTCTCGTCGCAGGTTTCTTCGGAATAGACACTGCTTGGTATAGCAGTAATGACACCCGATCCGCCTGGTTCAGCGAGACACACGATGTAAGTGTTCAGAATGAATGAAACAAACTCTGGAACAACATTGATATGAAACAAATACGCATGTTGCTTTCCCGAGAGAGATGGGGGAACTAAATGCCTTGATCCATACAAGTACTCTTCGTTCGAACGAAAGGACTGATACGATGCAATCTCTGTTGAGGATGATCGTGATGCCCTAGCACTCTCTGCACGATCGATCCAGTCATTCTCACTTGTATACGAGACAAGTTCAGGATCGTCAAAGCATCCGATACCCATCCCAAGAATTGTTGAATGCGGATCGTTCGAAGCATGATGATTTCCAATCAACAGCTTGACAACTATCGGCACACCGACTTCCCCCAGTCTGCGATATTCGCGCTGTCTTTCTTTGTTTGCGTATCCTCGGATCCGAGCACCGTGATTTACTCGGTTCATCCTTTCGCCTTCACCAATAGCTCTAAAGACGATGTTCGCCAAGAACACCTGTCGTTTTGTTACATGCATGCTCTTGTATGCACTTGCCCACATCTCTGTTTCAAGGAACGAGCGAAAGCGCATCCGCACCGACTCAGGACTGGCAAGCTTGATACGGTTTGTAGCAAAACGCGCTGTCATGAGTTCATATGCGTGATCACATCATCCCCGAACTCTGAGCACTTCCGTAGGGTCGCCCCCTCCATCAGTCGTTCGAAGTCGTAGGTCACGGTTTTTGCACCGATCGCGCCGTTCATCCCCTTGAGAATCAGATCCGCGGCTTCGGTCCATCCAAGGTACCGGAGCATCATCTGACCCGACAGGATGACCGATCCGGGATTGACCTTGTCTTGGTTGGCGTACTTGGGAGCGGTGCCGTGGGTGGCTTCGAAGATCGCGTGTCCGGTGTCGTAGTTGATGTTCGCGCCCGGAGCGATCCCAATCCCACCGACGCACGCCGCGAGCGCGTCGGAGATGTAGTCCCCGTTGAGGTTCATCGTCGCGACAACCGAGTATTCAGCGGGACGCGTCAGGATCTGCTGGAGGAACGCATCAGCGATGACATCCTTGATGACGATTTCGGTTCCGGTCTTTGGGTTCTTGAATGAACACCAAGGCCCGCCGTCGATGAGCTGTGCACCAAACTCCTCGCGAGCGACCTCGTACCCCCACTCCATGAACGCGCCCTCGGTGAACTTCATGATGTTCCCCTTGTGCACGAGTGTGACGCTGTCGCGATCGTTGCGAATCGCGTACTCGATCGCGGCTTTCACAAGGCGCGCGGTCCCCTCCTTCGAGATCGGTTTGATCCCAAACCCGGTCGATTCCGGGAAGCGGACTTTCTCGTAGCGGTCGGTGAAGTGGTCTTGCAGGAGTTGTTTAAGCTTGGCGCTGTCTTCGCTCCCCGCTTCAAACTCGATCCCGGCGTAGATGTCCTCGGAGTTCTCGCGGAAGATGACCATATCCGTCAGATCAGGACGCTTGAGCGGAGAGGGGACCCCCTCGAACCAACGCACCGGACGCAGACAGGTGTAGAGATCGAGGATCTGCCGCAGAGCGACATTCAGGGATCGGATGCCACCACCGACAGGAGTGGTGAGCGGGCCTTTGATCCCGACCAGATACTTACGGAAGTCCTCGAGGGTTTGATCTGGGAGCCATTCGCCGGTCTCGTTGAATGCTTTTTCACCTGCGAAGGTTTCGTGCCAATGGAGTTTCCGCTCGCCGTTGTACGCTTTCTCGACCGCGGCATCGAAGACCTTGACCGACGCGTTCCAGATGTCAGGACCGGTGCCGTCTCCGATGATGTACGGGATGATCGGGTTGGAAGGGACTTGCAGTCCTGCTGAGGTCATGGTGATTGGTGATGCTGAAGCCATAGAGTGTCTCGCTCAGTGTGTGGGTAGTTCGATCTGACAAGTGAAAGCAAGCAGAATGTATAGCGGAAATCAAAGCGGTGTTGTTCCCGATTCAGCGCCGTTCGCTTAAAAATACTGATTTCTCGGCAATTGAAGTGCTTCTCATTCCAGACCCATCGCCGCAAGCGAAAGACGACCCGTCTACTCATCGACCTAGCATGCTGCATGCACACCACAGCCCTCATCGTGATCCTCGCAACAGCCCTTGTGTCCATCAGCGGGTGCGCCTCGGTGCCCCAATCCGCATCGGTTGCGAATGAACAAACCGCCGAGTCTCGACTCTGGGACGATGTCAACACCCTGACCACGACCTACTCGGACCGGAACGCCAACAACCGTGGGGTGCTCAACGACTCCGGGATGTGGATCGCGTCTCGGTTTGCCGAGTATGGGTACGCCGTGGATCTCGAACCGGTCCCCACGACCCAAGGGCAGACGGCGTTCAATGTCTTCACACAGATCACAGGGACTGTGTATCCAGACGAGATCATTGTGCTGGGGGCGCACTACGACGCGGAGGTCAATACGCCTGGCGCCGATGACAACGCGTCTGGGGTCGCGGTGCTGATCGAGCTGGCGCGCCGGTTTGCGGACTCGCCGCAGCAACGCACAATCCGATTCATCGCGTACACCAACGAGGAGAACTCCAGCTCACGCGACGGACGCTCCGCTCCGGGAACTTCCCCCAGCACCCACCCCAACAACAACGGCATGGGCTCCTACTTCAGCGCCAAGAACTCCAAAGACCGCAACGAGAACATCGTCGCGATGATCTCGCTCGAAATGCTCGGCTTCTTTTCCGACGAGCCCAACTCCCAGACCTACCCCTTCCCACGCGCCATGGGTGAGCAACTCGGGATGACCCTCCCCACCACCGGAAACTTCGTCGGCATCGTCGGACGCACGGCCGACACCCCATTGATCATGCAACTCGCCCAATCCATGAC
>JAEPQP010000079.1 GCA_017640485.1 Phycisphaerales bacterium
CGCCGCTCGATGGGGGGCGGATCCTCATGAATCATTGGCCGGCGTTTCGGAGGTTGATGACTTCGGAGCATGGGCAGTGGTTCGGGCTTGGGATCTTCATCCTGTTCTTTATCTTCGCTGCTGATTGGTTGATCATATTTTCGAGCGAGTTGGTGTTCTTGGTGACCGAGGTGGCGCATTCGATTCTCTTCCCAACCATGTCATGAGATCGGGTAGGATCGAGGGGTGAAGTATGCTGCGATCATTCTGGGAGGCGGTTCGGATCTGCCGCTGGATGAACTGGGTGGTCTGACACCGCTTGAGGCCGCGGATACACCGAATCTGGATGAGCTGAGTCGGGCGGGACGGATCGGGACGGTCTGCGCGACGCCCAAGGGGTGTGTGACTTGTGATGAGGTGTGTCTGCTGAATCTGCTTGGGTATGACCCGGTAGTGAATCGTTGCGGGCATGGTGTGCTCGAAGCACTGGGGGCTGGGTGTGAGCTCTCGCTCGACGATTGGGCGATGCGGGTGAGTCTGATGACGATCGGGGAGGACGGAGCGGATGACGAGGGGGTGGTTCTGGATCAAGTTGCGGGGATGATCCCAGAAGCGGAGTCGCGTGTATTGATTGAAGATCTTGTTGAACTTTGGAGCGATGAGGCGCCAGAGTTCATGGAAGGTGTGCGGCTTGGTTCGCTTGTCCAGAGCGGCGGGGTGCTTCTTGATTCTTCTGGAACTTCGTATCGAGGGGTCGAGTCCGCTGCTCCGGTGGATCTGATCGGGAGGCGATGGGAACCCGCACTTCCGAGTGGTGAACTTGGCAGAGAGCTCGCACGTTGTATCGAGGTCTCCAAAGCCTATCTGGATCAGCATGAGATTAACCAAGTCCGTAGAGAACAGGGACTGCATCCAGCGAATCTTGCGTGGATCTGGGGCATGGGTCAGCGACGGAAGTTGCCTTCGTTTCTCCAGATCACGGGGCTCAATGGTGTCCTGGTGACACGATCGGGTGTGATGGGCGGGATTGGAGAGTTGATCGGCTGGGATCGGTTGAGTGGGAGTACACATCAAGCAATGGGGGATCAGCTGGTTCGGAAGATCCGTGATCATGACTTTGTGTGCTGGTACGGGGACGGGTGCGCGGTCGCTTCTCATCAGGGGGATGCTGCGTCGAAAGTGCAAGAGATCGAGGCGATCGATCGAGAGATCATTGGGCCTGTGATGAACATGCTTCGTCGGTATGGTGATCAGCGTGTTGATCCGGCGGTGCATGGGTGGAGGATGATGGTCGTGGTGGATCACGCGACTCACTGCACAACGCACAAGCATGACCCCGCGGCGGTCCCCTTCGCGATGGGTGGTGCTTGGGTGCAGTCGGTCGTGGAACGCACGATGACCGAGCGCCAAGCGATCGAGGCGGATTTGCATATCGAGCGCGGGACCGATCTCATGGAGTACTTCTTGTACTCAGGATTGGTTCGGGTTGATCATGCTTGACATGATCAGTGCGAATCGGTACCGATCGCTTCGGATTGAGCTTCGATAGTATCGTCTTCGCCTTGGATGTAGGTTCTGCCCTTATAGAACTGAGAATAGATGACATAGATGATCGTCGTCGCGAGCATGAGTCCCGAGAAGAACCAGAAATAGTTCGCGCCGTCCAGTGGTGTATTCCCGGCTTCGTCCTTGGTTTGTTCCATGACGAAGTTCACCCCGGCGACATAGAAGTTGCCGATGGAAATGCCGAGCATGTAGATCCCCATAATAAAGCTCTTGATTTTCTTGGGGCTTTGTGTGTACGCAAACTCAAGACAGACAATCGAGACCATGATCTCGGCTGCGGTCATGATGATGTATGCAAGAACCTGCCAAGAAATATGGGGCATCTCAGTGAGGTATGGCCCGATCTCTTTGGCGGTCCAACCCTGATCCTTGACAATGAGGAACATATCCGCGAGTTTGGTTGGGATTGGTGTGTTGGCAGGGGCATCGGTGCCGAGGTCCGTCCACATTTGTGAGATGACGGCTTGTGCGTTGGATTGGATCCAGGTCTCGATCAGTGCTGAGAGGGCGAACGCGCATGCGGTGAGCACAAAGCCGATGCCGATTTTACGGAGCGGGGTGAGCTTCCAGACCTTGTCTCCCATTGGGTAGATGATGTAAGTAAAGATTGGGATACCGATCAGAATGAGCACTGGATTGACTGCTTGGACCTGGGATGGCAGGACTTGGTAGTTCCCGATGTAGCTGTCCATCTGCTCGGTCTGGAGGACCCATGAAGATCCGGTTTGATCGAAGATTGCCCAGAACACAGGTACAAAGATCAAGAATAATGGGCTGAGGTTCAGGATCGCTCTGATGCCGTCTTTGCTGAAGGTCTCTTTGAAGAATGCGTTGGGTCCTGCAGGAGGGACATGCACAAACACATTGCGGCCCATCCAGAACAGGAGTGTCGCGATCGCCATGAGTACTCCCGGCAATCCGAATGCGATCCATGGGCCTCCCCATGACGCGTGCAGGAGGTATGGGGTAAGAATCATTGAGGTCGCGGCACCGATGTTGATTGAAAAATAGAACCAGTTGAAGATCTTGGTGATCATGTGTTTGTTACCGGTTCCGAACTGATCGCCCACATGTGCTGAGACACATGGCTTGATTGCTCCCGATCCCATAGCGATACACGCGAGACCTGCAAACAGGAATGGTTTCATGCCGATTCCGAGGGCATGTGGTGCGATATCCATGACAGCGAGGAGGCCGTGTCCGACGCAGTAGAGCAGGCTTAGATAGAGAATGGTGCGGTATTTGCCGAGGAACATATCAGCAATCAGGGCGCCGAGCATCGGGAAGAAATAGGCGCTCATGGTGAAGAGGTGGTAGTAGGTCATCGCGTCTTCGCGATTCATGTTGGCGAGTTCGCCATCAGGTCCCAGAAGGTAGGTGGTCATGAAGATAACCAGAATCGCCTTCATCCCATAGAAACTGAACCGTTCGGCGAGTTCATTGCCGATGATGTAGGGAACGCCCTTGGGGAACTTGGTTTCGGTTGGATCCGGGGCGGTGAGGTATCTTTTTTCGCTCATGAGGTCGGGAGCCTTGGAGAGTGGGTGTGGGATGAATCTTCGGCTCCTCAAAGTACGCGAAACTGGTGAGTATCACAAGCCGGGAATACGAGAATTGTGGGGTAGAGCCGCATTTCATTCGGTTTGGGGGCAAGAATCGCTGGTCTGCGTGTGTGCAGGCAAACTGTTGGGAGAACGAGGTTTCTATGCATCCAAATCTGAGCTCGATTTTGACTGGTGATGGTCCCAAGTTGATTGGGATGGTTCATGTTGGCGCGCTGCCTGGGACGCCGTTTGCGGAGCAGTCGGTGCAGGCGTTGGTTGATCAGGCGGTGCTCGAGGCGCGGATCATCGAGGAATCGGGCTTCGACTCGATCATTGTCGAGAACATGCATGATACGCCGTATGTGCACGGCGATGAGTTGGGTCCAGAGATCGTCGCGGGAATGACTCGGGTGTGCGATGCTGTTGTGGATGCGGTGGGTATTCCTGTGGGAGTCCAGATCCTTTCGGGTGGAAATCGACACGCTCTTGCGGTTGCGCACACTGTTGGATGCCGGTATATTCGATGCGAGAACTTCGTGTTTGCGCATGTTGCGGATGAGGGGCTACTAGATCGAGCAGAAGCGGGTGCGTTGCTGCGCTATCGCAGAAGTATTGGAGCTGAGGGGGTTCAGATATTCTGTGATATCAAGAAGAAGCACGCGTCTCACGCGTTGACGGGTGATTTGGGTATCGCCCATTTCGCGCATGGTGGGGAGTTCTTCGGAGCCGATGGCTTTATTGTGACCGGTCAATCGACTGGACAGGCGACCGAGCTCGCGGATGTGAAGGCGGTTCGTGAGGTGACCGATCTGCCGGTCCTCGTTGGATCTGGGGTGACTCCTGATTGTGCGAGTGATCTGTGCGAGTATGCGGATGCGTTGATTGTTGGTTCGTGGATCAAGGCTGATGGTTTCTGGAAGAAAGCGGTCGATCCGCAGCGTGCCGTCGAGATGGTAAAGGCGGTCCGTGGCTGATCAGAGTCCACAACTTGAAGAGCTGATCAAGCAGGCGCCGAGATCGGTGCAGGGGTTATATCGCGCTCGGCTCCGGGGATTGGACAAAAAGCGAAAATCAGGTGAGAAGACTCAGCGCATCGAGTCCTCGATCCGTGATGACCTGGTGCTTGCGATCGAAGCGTATGAGCGAAGGAAACGCAACAGACCAACTTGTTCGTATCCAGAAGATCTGCCGGTTAGTGAGCATCGCGAAGAAATCATGGCCGCGATCCGTGACCACCAGGTTGTGATTCTGTGCGGGGAGACCGGGTCGGGTAAAACCACTCAGCTCCCAAAGATCTGCTTGGATCTGGGACGAGGGGTCGAAGCGATGATCGGTCATACGCAACCGCGACGGATCGCTGCACGCAATGTTGCCTCTCGCGTCGCCGAGGAGCTCGGGGTGGGGCTCGGGACAACAGTCGGTTACAAGATGCGGTTCGGCGATCAGACCAATGACGATACGATGATCAAGGTCATGACCGACGGGATCCTGCTTGCAGAGACGCGGAGCGATCCTGAACTCCGCAAGTATGACACGATCATTGTTGACGAAGCGCACGAGCGATCGCTGAATATTGATTTCTTGATGGGCTATCTCCATCGGTTGCTCAGCAAGCGGAAGGATCTCAAGGTCATCATCACTTCGGCGACGATCGACGCGGACCGATTTGCGGAGTACTTCGGGACGACCGCGGGACCGGCACCGGTGATCGAGGTGTCTGGTCGGATGTACCCGGTAGAGCAGCGGTACGATGCATCACGGATCGAGGAAGGGATGCCTGTCCCAGAGGCAGCGTCGTATGCTGCGGCTCAGTTAATGATCGAAGGGCACGGCGATGTGCTGGTGTTCATGCCCGGCGAGCGTGAGATCAGGCAAACCGCGCACGAGTTGAACAAGCTGGATTATCTGCCTCAGAATGTTGAGGTGCTTCCGCTGTACGCACGGCTGTCTCCGGCGGAACAGCAGCGGGTCTTTCAGACTGGTCGTGGCGGCGGTTCGAGGATTGTGATCGCGACCAATGTCGCGGAGACTTCGATCACGGTTCCCAATATCCGAGGTGTCGTTGATCCCGGAGTTGCGAGGCTCAAGCGGTACAACCCGCGGACCAAGCTGCACGGGTTGCTGGTCGAGCCGGTTTCCCAAGCTTCAGCCAATCAGCGAGCGGGACGCTGTGGTCGGGTTGCTCCGGGTGTGTGCATCCGTTTGTATGAGCAGGATGATTTCGAGCGGCGCGATGAGTTCACGCAGCCCGAGCTGTTGCGGTCGAATCTTGCTTCGGTCATCCTGCAGATGATCGATCTAAGACTCGGGGAGCCCGACGAGTTCCCCTTTATTGATCCTCCAGATCGACGGCAATGGCGTGATGGCTATGAGACACTCCATGAGCTTGGAGCGATCGATGAACAGCATCGACTAACAGAGATCGGCAAGCGCATGGCTCGACTCCCGGTCGATCCCAGAGTTGCTCGTATGGTGCTCGCGGGGGATGAGGAAGATTGCTTGAACGATGTGCTTGTGATTGCATCGGTCCTCTCAACTCAGGACCCGCGTGTCCGGCCTCATGAGAAGCAGCAGCAGGCTGATGAAGCCCATGAGCAGTTCGCCGCTGAGGGTTCGGATTTCTTGTCGTATTTGAACATTTGGGAGTGGTACCACGAGCAGCACAAGGATCTGACGCGACGCAAACTGGCGCGTGCATGCGAGCGTGCGTATCTCGCGGTGCGGAGAATCGATGAATGGCGAGAGGTGTATCGTCAGTTGCGCGGGATGTGCGTCGAGATGAAGCTCGATCCCAAGTCAACAAAGCCACGGGATCCGGACGCTGTGCATCGTGCGCTGATGACCGGGCTGCTGACGAATATTGGGAAGAAGGGCGAACGCCATGAGTACCAGGGGACTCGTGGATCCGCGTTCTCGATTATTCCTGGATCCTCGGTGTTTGAGTCGCGTCCTGAGTGGGTGATGGCCGGGGAGATTGTCCGCACGACAAAGGTGTACGCTCGAACGGTCGCGAAGATTCAACCGAAGTGGGTGGAGGATGCGGCTCATCACTTGATCAAGAAGTCGCACTCGAATCCACGATGGAATGAGAAAAACGCTCGCGTGATGGCCGATGAGCGGGTGTCGTTGTATGGGCTCGATATCGTTCCAAGGCGCAGTGTCCATTTCGGACCGATCGATTCTGCGGCTTCACGGGAACTCTTTATCCATCACGCGTTGGTCGAAGGGGAGATGCAGACCCGATCGATTGAACTCAGACAGAACCGTCAGCTCCTGGCGCGACTCAAGAACATCGAGGACAAGGCTCGGCGCGGGGATCTGATTGCAAATCATCAGGCGATCTATCAGTTCTATGACCGCCACTTACCCCCGGATATCTACAACGGGCAACGCTTTGAGAAGTGGGCGAAGCAGCACGGCGATGTCTTGAGGATGACTGAGAACGATCTGGTCCTCACGACAGATTCTGGAGTCACAGGGAAATCTCACCCCGATTCGGTCGAGGTCGGTCCTCGCAATGCGGGGTTGAGTTACCGGTACCTTCCCGGAGAGGATGTGGACGGCGTATCGGTGCGTGTTCGCGTCGAAGATCTCCCGCACCTGACCCGGGATGTGCTTGAATGGTCGGTTCCTGGATACTTGGTCGAGCGGATGGAGACGATGATCCGCTCGCTCCCGAAGCAGTATCGGAGGCAGTTCGATGCTCCGGCGCTTGCTCGAGAGATCCTCCCGATGCTGGACCGATCCAAGGGTTCCGTACAATCACAGCTCGCGGCGTTACTCTCAGCCAAAGCGGGTGTGACGATCCGGCCCGACCAGTTCCGGTCTGACCAAGTCCCTGAATATCTCAAGCCTCGGATCGTCGTGATCGATGAGCGTGGGAAAGAGATTGCATCGGGGAGGGATCTCAAAGCGATCAAGGATACATTCAAGGAAGAGTCCCACAAGGCGATCGACGAAGCCGCGGGAGCGTATCAGCAGGACGGATTGCGTTCGTGGGACATTGATGATCTGGATGAGCAGGTTGAGTTTGAAGATCAGGGGCGCCGGGTGCTGGGATATCCGACGATGGCGATCGATGGGAACGCAGTCAATGTGCGGGTGCGGGCGTCATCGTGTGTCGCGCGGAAGGAAACACTCGCAGCGCAGGGGATGCTGCTGGCAATCGGTACGGTCTCGGAGCTCCGGATCCGGCTGCAGCAGATGCCGGGGTACAGTCCCATGATGGTGCATGGTGCGGCGTGCGGCTTTGCTCCAGAAGAACTCAAGTCCATCGTGCTCGCACGAGCCGGGATGATTCTGGGGATGGATGGGAAAGGGGTGATCCGTACCCGTGAAGAGTTTGAAGCGCGTTTGCTTTCGGGGCTTGATACTGGAATGACAGCAGTTCAAGAGAGCATCATAAATCTTTCGAAGGTGTTCGGGTCGTTGGTTGCGGTGCGCTCGATGCTCGAATCGAAGCATCCGAACGCGTGGGATGGGGCGCTCAGTGATATCGAACAGCAGATCCATGTGCTCACACGAGGTCAGTACGCGATTGAGTCTCCGACCAGATGGTTGTGGAGTTATCCAAGATTTATTCGTGCTGTTGAGCTACGGCTTGATCGGATGCGAAAGAGTGGTGGGGTTTCGCGAGATGCCGCGATGATGAAATCGGTATTGCCGTGGTCCAAGTGTATCGAGGAACTCAGGAACCAAGGCGCTGCATCCGATGATTCAGTCGCTGGAGCGTTTGAGGATTTGTTCTGGATGGTGCAGGAATACCGAGTAGCGGTCTTTGCTCAGGAACTCAGGACTTCGATCCCGGTTTCTGAGAAACGATTGCGTGAGCAGCTTGATCTGATCATCAAGTAGTGGTCCCGATTGCAACATGGATACAAAAAGACAGGCGGAGGTCGCAGTGACGCTCCGCCCATCAAGAGGGGGCAAGTTTATGAGTTCTCTGATCAATCCTCGGATTGCATGTCCTTGATGACCTTGAGTACTTTCTTGGTGTCTGCTCGCTTGGAGTAGTCTTCATCGTCGTAGACATAGCGGACTACGAAGTCTTGGTCGATGACATAGGTTGCGGGAACGGGGAGTTCCCACTTCCTTGTGCCGTTGGATCGGGCGACATTGATGTTGTACTCGCGATATTTCTTGATGGTCTTCGCATCAAGTTTGAAGGTCAGTCCGAGTGAGCGTGCGAGATCGTTGTTCTCGTCATGGGCGACATAGAATCCGAGTTCGAGGTCCTTTGCCATTTCGCTGCCCTTCTCGCTGACTTCGGGTGAGATCGCGATGACATTTGTATTGAGTTGTTCGAACTTCTTTAGATTGTCTTGGATGTCAGAGAGTTCATCTCGGCAGTAGGGGCACCAGCTGCCTCGGAAGAAGGTCACGACGACTGGTCCGTCTTGAAGGAGCGTGCTCAGAGAGACTTCTTTCTCGCCGTTCGGAGCATACTGCGTCGGGATTTTGAAATCTTTGATGGTGTCCCCAACTTTCAATCGCTCGATATCTGGAGCGAGTTGGTTGGAGGATGACTCAAGCGAAACCGACCCGCTCATGCTTCCAGCAGCAGAAAGTGATGCTGTGGAAAGGTTTAGCGGGGACTGCGTCCCGGCGAGGGTGGTCAGAGCGATTATGGTCATCAGTGTGTGCATGCCTTGAGAAGCGTGCACATCGTGAAACTATTTCCGGATTCGCGTGATTATTTTGGTTTTCTTCCGCCGGATTGTTCGCCGGGGATGACTCCACCGAGATCCATGGCGACTGAGTGGCTCTGACTGAAGGACATCCCTTTGCGTCCGCCGGTCTGTTCGCCTGCGGTTGCTTGATTCGCACTCAGCGAAACGGTGAGCACAACCAGTGAAGCGATCATGTAGAAGGGGAGCTTGCGGGCATTCCGCAGGATCTGAGAGGCACGCTTTCGGGCGCGGGACCGCATCTGCTGAACCGCGTTCTCGTTCATGCCGCCACCGCTGGTCTTGGTGATCATTCGATCATCTTCCCGTCTCGTGGCACCCAGAACGAGCGCAATGCGTTGGCGATCGGATTTCTCGATCCATGAAGCCGCGAGTTTCTGCTTCTCGTTTGCGGACAGGGATTCGCGGAGCGAGCTGATTGCTTCATCGAGATCCTTGCGATCTTGGATCTGGGTATCGACGGCGCTGGTCATCGCGAGGCGCTGGGCTTGCGACATGTTCTTGAGGTACTGAGATGAGTTGTTGAGCCGACGGAAATGCTTTCGGCACAGTCCAAGATACGCCCAGTTCGCGAGGGTAGAAGCGTGCGTGACCAGGCGATCGATCGAGACTTCAACACTTGGGTCGTCATGGAAGGTCGGCGACTGGTCATTCTTGAGCATGCGCCAGACTTTGGTGTCGATCCACGCGACCATGTCGTCGATATCCATAGTCGAATCGGTTTTACTCCGGGAGACTGCGGTGCAGGTGCGCTCGATCGCAGGACGGACCTGTGATTCATAGAGTGACCAGAACCGATCGTGTTCGGCAGCGTTCATGACGCACCTCCCTGGTCAGATTCTGTATCGAGATCCCGGTACATCGATTCGAGCATTGCGAGGAGCGTGAGCCCCGAATCAAGGGAGCTTGCAACTTGACGGGTCCTTGGGTCCATGGAGAGGTACGCTGTGAGTTCCGAGTTGGGTGTCAAAAGATCCGGGGTCCTCAGAATCGCTTTGAAGATACTCTCGGCGTGGTCCTTGTATCCAGCTTCAAAGACCGCAACCGCTCCGGTGAGCAGCACAGGAACCGAATCAGGACTTTGCTCCTGAGCATCAAGGAAATGCTGGATCGCGCTGGCTGGATCACCAAGCCGGATAAATCGGTCAGCGATGTTTCCGGATGAGATCTCTTTGCGTCTCGGGGTATCCGCGTATTTGAGCGCGGTGAGTTCGAGCGAGATTGCTTGTTCGAGGTTTCCCATCGCGCTGAGCGCGAGTGCTCGTTGGGTTGCTCGCGCCCATGCGGGGTTTGGGTGGTGCTCGCCGTCGGTTGCGTCGTATGAGTCGAGCAATGAGTACAGCGTGTCGGTGAAGATTTCGATGCCTTGCTCGTCACCAACTTGGCGCGAGGCGTGGAGCTCGTTGCACGCGTCCATAATCGCTGCTTCGATCGGCGAGAGTTCGCTGTGGTTCGATGCGGTCACGATTGTGGTGGTTGACTGTGTATTGGGACTGAGTTGTGTCATGGCATCGTTTCTTTCTTCTGGTCGTCCATACGCATGGGTATTGGACTGGATGCATTCACTATGTGTACCGCAAGCATCGCAATGCGCTGACGGTACACTTTGAAAAACAGTGTAAAAGCCTGTTTATTGCTCTAAATCACACGGAAACATGTAATTATTGGCTGGCGGGTCAGGATTGATGCTCGTGTCGGGGTCTTGGTGTGAATGTGAAACAAACCCAAGAAAGGAGATTCACATGAACACGACACGCAACGCAATGGCACTCATGATCCTCGGCTCAGTTTTCTCGATTGGGGGTATTGCGCAAGAAGCTGCCGCACAACACGATGTCCGTATCTCGTACAGCAACTCTTCGCACGGATACCGAAACTCATCGAATGCGGGGATTCTGGAGATCGATGGGCGACGGTTTGTGATCCGGTCCTACAACGACATCGGTCGACAGATCGTTCAATCGTTCAGACGGTGCGGCTATGACGCGTACTGCGAGAACGGGAAAGTGATTGTGTGCTTTGACCCGTGCCGCAAGCCAAGAGTTTGCTGGTCCAATCGTGGGTATCGCGCATCAATCTGGACTCGTGGTGATCGGATGAGTATCTCATGGAACTGCATCGGGCGGACTGTCCGGAAGTACCAGTCGTACTACGACGGTTATGGCTGGAGATACGAGCATCAATCGAAACGATGGAAGGCACCCAAGAGAAACAACCGGCGCTGGTGCAACTGAAACTCTTGGATTGAAGTCTGACAAATGAATATTCTGTGATGGGTCCGGGTTCTCCCGGACTCTTTCTGTTTCACAGGATACAGTGGACTTCTTCATCGAAAGGACAGAACCATGTCAGATCAGATTCGCGTCGGTGTCCTCTGGGGCTCACTCCGCAAAGACTCCATGAACAAGAAGCTCGCCCGCTTTGTCGCTCGCAAGGTCAGCGAACTCGATGGCGTAGAGACCCGTGAGATTGATCTCGCGGAACTCGACTTGCCCATGTATAGCGAGGACATTTCTCCTATGCCTGACTCTGTTCACAAGTTGCGAGATCAGATGATCGCGTGTGATGCGTTGATCGTCGCATCCCCGGAATACAATGGCTCAATTACCGGTGCACTCAAGAACGCGATCGACTGGGCGTCGGTTGGTCGAGACGGTGACCCGCCTCGTGCGTGTTTCCAGGGGAAGGTCGTCGGGATGCTCGCATCATCTCCGGGTGCGATTGGTGGTCTACGCGGGATGCGGCATGTGCGTCAGATTCTGACACAACTGCATTGTGTGGTTGTGCCCACTGAGTATGCGCTTGGATCGGGTCACGAGGCGTTCGATGGTGACGGCAAGATCACGGATTCAACCAAGGCGGAACTTGCTACCAATGTGGGGGCCGAGATGGTCCGGATCTGCAGAGCACTCAAGTCTTCATGATGAGATCCCTCGATCGGGCACGATCAGTTGCCCGTCGCAGATGACCGCGTCGACATGGGCTCCCCCAAACTCGTATCCGAGCTGGCGTTCATCGGTATGCCGGAGCATGACCAGATCAGCTCTGTATCCCTCACGGATCATCCCGATATCGTCGAATCCGAGTAGATGTGCGGCGTTTGTTGTGCACGCGGTGATCGCTTCTGCGGCCGTAATCCCAAGATATCTGGTTGCGAGCGCAATGCCCATCGGCATCGAGAGGCATGGGGCCGATCCGGGGTTGGTGTTGGTTGCGATGACGAGCGATCCGTCGGCATCGATAAATGACCGCCCATCTGCGTAGCGTCCATCGACATGGAATCCGGAGCACGGGAGCATGACCCCCATGGTGTTCGATTGGGCGAGTCGTTGAATTGAC
>JAEPQP010000037.1 GCA_017640485.1 Phycisphaerales bacterium
ATCACCCGCTGGTCTTGTTGAGGTCCCGATCGATCATGATGACGGGAATCGGCTGCTGCGTGCATTGGTCGAGCACATCCCCGCGCTCCCAGCTGAGATCGAGGTGGTCATGGGGATGCCATTGAACATGGACGACTCGATCGGTCCTCGTGCGAAGCTCGTCCGCGCGTTTGCTGCTCGGCTTGCGGAACTGTCTGGTCGCTCGATCACGCTTGTGGATGAACGCCGAACCTCAGTTGCGGCGGACGCGGCGATGTCGCAGACTGGACTCACGCACAAGCAGAAGAAGATGCGGCGCGACGCGATCGCAGCTGCCGCGATCGCAGAGGCGTTTCTGAGCGATCCGGATTCGATTATCGAGACGATTGAGCCGTCAGGAACGCAACATCCGAGCGGTTGATCCGTTGAATACAATGAGGATCACTTTGGGACGGGATCCACTGGAAGGAATCGATACACATGTTTCAAGCCGTCTTTCAAACCCTTGCACTCGCTGGGACACTCGCGCTCCAGCCAGCCGCTCCAGCACCCAGCTCGCCAGAACCGGATGATGCCCGCGCTTTCATGGATTCACTCGCAGATGCGGATTCGAGGATTGACTCGATGACCGGAGCGATCCAGTTCGTGGTCATCAAGGCGCTCGAATCCGATCTGCAGAAACGCAACGGCCAGCTGTATCTCCGCACACTCCGCGATGAGCAGACGGGCGATGAGCACCGGGACTACGCGGTCCGATTCAATCTGCTCCAGCTCGATGATCGTCAATCTGACATCCGTGAGCATTACATCTTTGATGGGCGCTACTTTGTCGAGCGCCTTCCGGATGAAAAGCAGTTCAACAAACGCGAGCTAGTCCCTGCGGGCGAAGAACTCGATCCGATGGAACTGATGCGTGAGGCGCCGTTCTGGGTTTCGCTTGGTCGCAACACCGATCGGGTGTTTGATTCGTACGATATTGATCTGCTCGAGCACTCGGACGGACTCGCAGACAACGAAGACTATCCGGAACTCGAGTACCTCATCGAGACTGTGGTGGACACACAGCAGATCAAGCTGAGTCCGAAGCCCGATTCAGATGTCGCCGACGACTGGGAGTGGGTCCGGATCTGGTTTGATCGGGAGTCGATGCTCCCGAAGTTGTATGTGAAAGCGGACTGGACCGGTGACCTGCAAATCGTGCAGCTGTTTTCGGTCAAGACCAATGTTGAACTCGATCCGTTGCTCTTTGACACGACCACTCCTCCGCCCGAGTCTGGTTGGCGGACCCAGATCTCTGCTTGGAGAGGGGATGCGGAGCCGACTACGCATACGGAGACGATCGAGTACCAGGTTGTTGAGCCGGAAGAGTGAGGTGTGTTGTGAACAAGCAGTGTTGCTCAACTCTCCGATCAATTCGCCTCCTGACCGTGTCCGCTGTGGTTTCGATCTCGGGGATCGCGCAGTCCGCGTATGCGCAAGCGATCGAGCCGGTGGATCCGCAGGACCGCGCGGTTCGGATCGAGCCCCCCGCGCGTGATGAGCAGTTGATCCGGTCGGTCCGCGATCGGCTCAGCGCCGAGTTCCTGACCGATCAGGAGCGTGCTTCGCTCCGGGTCGTGCACGGACAGTGGATCGAGGATGACCTGGATGACCCAAAGCTCCTCGCACAGATCGCGCTGGATCTCAACGACCTCGATCACCCGATCTTTGATGATCCGGACGCACCGATCGAACTCCAAGCACAGGCCCATCTGGAGCAAGGACTCGCACAAGAAGCGCTGGATCTGATCGAGCAAGCACCGACAGAGACGATCAAGACCCTGTACATCCGCGCACTGGCGCAGGAGATGCTGGGCAACTTTGATCAAGCGATCGAAGGACTCGAACGCATTGAATCGCTGCTGAGTGAGCGCCGTCTCGATGATGCGGATGAGCTTGCGATCGGGAGTTCCGCACTGATCAAACTCACGAGACTCCGTTCTCCTGCGGTGAGCGCGAGAGCGGATTACGAAGCGATCAATGCGCTGATCTCGCTGGCGCGTGATCGGGTGGATCGTTTGAACTGGCGCGTCCGCGCTGTTGAGGCGCACCTGCTCTATGAGCACCACAATCTTGGAGACGCGCATGCCGCGGCGACCGAGGCGCTGCGATTGAATCCACGAGCCGCGGATCCGTTGCTGTTGCTGGGTCACATCGCAGTCGATGGATTTGACTTTGATACAGCTGAGCGGATCGCTGACCAGCTGGATCAGTTTGGATCCGCACTGGATACTGCTCAGGAGGATAGTGCGCCGGCTGTCAGTATCGGAGGCGCGATCTTGCGAGCGCGCATCGCACTGCGACGCAGAGATCCTGTCGATGCGGAGCGTTCGCTCGATCCTGCGATGGACTTGTATCCCACGCACCCGATGCTGCTGGCGCTAGAAGCTTCTGCGGCCGCGGGTGGATACAGGATGTCCTCAACCAATCGGCTCCTCAACCGATTCGACGAACAGTTCCCCGGCTCTCCCACTGCAGCGGTCTGGGTTGGAAGGACGCTCTCAGAGGCGCGTCAGTATTCGTATGCGGCTGAGATTTTGCGCCGTGCAGTTGAGCTCGCTCCCAACTGGGGAGAGCCGAGATTGCAACTCGGGCAGATGCTTGTTCAAGCGGGCAAGGACGATGAGGCACATGAAGCACTGACCCAAGCGATGTCACTCGACCCGTTCAATTTACGGGCTCAGAACTCGCTGACACTTCTCAACGAACTCGCGACTTACGACACGATTGAGACGGAGCATTTCATCATCCGTTACAAGCCCGGCCCTGACGAGGTGCTTGCTCGCGAGATGCCTCCAATCCTGGAAGCGATCCATGAGCGTGTCTGCGCTGATGTTCCCGGCGGGATGAACCACGAGCCCGATCAGAAAACCATCATCGAGCTGATGCCGAACCATGAGTGGTTCGCGGTCCGGATCGGGGGGATGCCTTCGATCCACACGATGGCGGCATCGACCGGACCGGTCATCGCGTTCGAGTCTCCGCGCGAAGGCGCCAAGTCCTCGGCTGGGGAGTATGACTGGGTGCGTGTGCTCCAGCACGAATACACGCACACCGTCAACTTGTCGCGGACGCAGAACCGTGTGATCCACTGGATGACCGAAGCGAACGCCGTCTTCAATGAGGATGCGCCGCGCGATCAGAACCAGTGGAACCTGCTGGTCAATGCGTTTCGGACGGGCGGGCTCTTCGATCTCGAGGAGATCAACATCGCGTTTGTCCGGCCTGAGAAACCAACCGATCGACCGCTCGCGTACGCGCAGGGTGCGTGGATGTTTGAATATCTGATCGAGGTTTATGGACCCGACGCTCCGAGACTGATCATGGACGAATCGACGAGCGGCCGCTCTGCACCCGAAGCGTTCGAGGAAGTGCTCGGACTCGGTCCGGATCAGTTCATGGATGGGTTTATGCGATGGGCGATCAGCGACCTGCGTGATCACGGCTTGCTCGCTGGCGATGGTGTTCCGTCGCTTGATGAACTGCTCGATGATCCGCGCAAGGGGCTCCCCTCCCGCGCGACGCTCGATGAACTGCTCGGGAAGTACCCAGATCACCCGGACTTGATCAGTCTTCGCGTGGGACTCACGCTCTCGAGTATGGATGATCGTCTCAACGAGGACACGATCGCGCTGCTCGAAGAAGCGATCAGGGTGCGCCCGGTTGATGAGATGCCGCACAAACGGCTCGCTCGCCATTATCTCGCGAGCGAATCGTTCGATGAGCGAATCAAATCAATCGAGCATCTTGAGTTCCTTGATGCGCGTGAAGTCATGACATCTGTGTACGCGGATCAGCTCGCAGAGTTGTACGCGCAGCTTGGTGACTTTGAGAACGCGCTGAAGAAGGCGATCAGATCAACGCAGATCGCGCCGTTTGATGCTCGTGCTCGTGAACAAGCGGCACGGATGGCGCTGCTCAATGAGCGTGCAGAGATCGCGGTGACTCAACTGAATGCATTGATTGAGATCGAGCCGACGCGTGACATCCATAAGCAGCGATTGGGTGCCTTGCGATCAATGCTCAATGAACCTGAAGAGGACTGACGAACCAGCCGCTGGTTGATTATGCGATCTGACGCGTTGTGTCGTTGATCGGGTGCGCGGATGGGTCGGACAAATCCTCGCTGGCATCCTCGATAGCGCTTGACTGTTTCCGCGATCCAACTTCCCAACCGGTCCAGTCCTGGAATCGTTTCTGGAGATCTGAGGCGATCTCGGCGCTGCCGAGATCGGTCTGGTTGTAATCGATCGGCTTCATGACTCGGACGCGAGCGTTAGAGCTGGTCCAGATCGAGTCCCATGCTGTTGGGACATCGGGGGTGCCGTCGATGATGACGGGGAGGACGCGAGCGCCGGTTCGTTTGACAAGGACCCCCACTCCCGGCGCGAACGGCAGGAGTTTCCCGGCGGGTCGTTCGATCTTTCCTTCTGGGAAGATCCCGATCATGCCGCCGTCTTTGAGATGGAGCCGTGCTTTGCGGATTCCGGATTTGCCGTGCCGGTTGCGAGCGACGAAGATAACCCCGGCCCAGTTCCAGAACCACGCGAGCCAAGAGACGCGCATGTCCTCGGCCATCAACCAACAGACGCGTCTTGGAACGACGGAAGAAACCAGAAAGGGATCAATTCCACAGGTGTGGTTGCAGACCACGATCATGGGTCCATCGATATCTTCGAAAACGCCGTCTTCAACGACGAACTCGGCTCTGTGGATGATCTTTGAGTAGAGGAAGCCGAGCAGATACATAAACCCATCAAAAACACCGACTTGGGGCATTTTTCTGCGGCCGTATTGTCCCCCGGCGATCATGCCTACGGCAATAAGAGCAACCAGCGTGATCGCGATGGCGGAGAGGGGAGACATCTGGTAAATGTTAGCAAATGCAAAGCTAGTGATCCTTCCGATTTGACAAAAAATCAGGAATCGATCAAATCTCCCTATCCGCCGTGATCTTCTCGGACATCAGCACCCGTACACTTCCCGTATGGCTGATCTCTGGAAAGCGAACCGCGACATCGCGATCAAGGCTGTTGAGCCGCTGGCAGTCCGGGTGCGCCCACGCTCGATCGAAGAGATTGTCGGCCAGACCCATCTGCTTGGGGACTGCAAACTCCTCAGACGGATGATCGACGCGGATGCGTTGACTTCTGTGATCCTCCACGGCCCGCCTGGGACGGGGAAGACGACGCTCGCAGAAGTGATCGCGAACGCGACATCTCGGAGATTCGTACGTGAGAATGCCGCGTCGGTTGGCGTCAAAAGGATCCGCGAGATCATCGACGATGCGCATCGTGTGCTGGGAGATTCTGGGAAGCGGACAATTCTGTTTCTTGATGAGATCCATCGGTTCTCCAAATCGCAGCAGGATGTGCTGCTCGCGGATGTGGAGCGGGGACTGATCACGCTCATCGGCGCGACGACGGAGAATCCGTTGTTTGCGGTCAACTCTGCATTAATCTCACGTTCGACACTGTTTCGGCTTGAATCGCTCACCGAGGACGAAGCGGTCCAGCTTCTCCAGAACGCGATCGCGAATCCCAAGGCGTATCCAGATCTGGATATTCAGATCGACGAGGACGCAATGCGGGTGTGGGCGATCAAATCCGAGGGCGATGCACGCCGGACCCTGACTGCGCTTGAGGTCGCGGTGCTCTCGTCGGATCGGTCTACAGGCTCGATTGTTATCAACAAGCAGATCGCCGAGGATTCGATCCAGCAGAAGGTCGCGAACTACGGCGACGATGGTCATTACGACGCGATCTCTGCGATGATCAAATCGGTGCGCGGATCGGATCCGGACGCCGCGGTGTACTGGATCGCTCGGATGCTCGATGCGGGGGAAGATCCGAGGTTTATCTCGCGTCGTCTCGCGATCCTTGCGAGCGAGGATATTGGGAACGCGGATCCGCGTGCGGTGGTCATTGCGCAGTCCTGCTGGGATTTGGTGGAGCGGATCGGGATGCCCGAGGCGCGGATCACGATCGCGCAGTGCGCAACCTATCTCGCGTGCTGTCCAAAATCCAATGCGGCGTATGTCGCGATCGACGCGGCGCTCGATGATGTCCGCAAGGATCGGGTCATCCCGGTTCCGATGTATCTGCGTGACGGGAACACCTCGCCGCGCTCGACGGAGGACGGCTCGGGGAAGCGCGTTCGAGAACTGGGTGGTGAAAAATATGAATACTCGCACAACAGCGACGATCAGGTTTCGGGACAGGATTACCTCGGCGTGGAGAAGCGGTATTACGAGCCGAAAGATATTGGAGCAGAGCGTGTCCTGAAACAGTCACTCGATGAAGCACGCGCGAAGCGTGCGCAGCGACGAGCACGGCCGCAATGACCGACAGTCTCACAAAATCTGGTCTTCGCAGCTCGCTGAAAGATTCGCTCGCACAACTCAGTGATGTTCACATACAGCGCGCGAGTGATCAGGTTGTCGATCAGATCGAATCACTCACCTGTTATCAGGACGCAACAACGATCCTTGCGTACGCGTCGATGCCGAGCGAACTATCCATTGATGCGTTGATTGTTCGTGCGATCGCGGCCGGGAAGATTGTGGGGATCCCGCTCGTTGATTGGGATGCGAAGTCGATGTCTGCGGTGGAAATTGAATCGTTGGACAACAATTTGCAAACCGGCCGATACGGACTGAGATCACCGTCTGCGAGCTGCAAACCGATTCCTGCTCATGAAATCAGCCTTGCGTTGATTCCAGGGCTGGGATTCGATCCGGGTGGACAGCGACTCGGACGCGGCGCGGGGTTCTATGATCGATGGATCGGAGATCGACTCAGGAGCGGCACACGACTGTCGCTTGTCGGGATCTGTTTCGATGAGCAACTGGTCGAGCGGATCCCGATGGAGCCGCACGATCAACCAATGGACCGGGTCGTCACACCGACGGCTCACTATGTGAGAGAACACGGATGAGTCTTCCCAGCCAATCTTCACGATCCGCCCGTTCGTCCGCAGTGCATTATCGTCGGAGCCAAGGATCTCCGCTCAAGCGGTTGCTCCCCGCCATCTTGGTGGTCACGGCACTCGCGCTGATCTTGTGGTTCGCTCTCATTCGCCCTTCGTCTGAAGAAAGCCCGTTGACCGATCCGGTTCAAGGGAATCAGCAAGCGAGTGCTCAAGAGACTCTCAATCAGCCTCTGAACTCTTCGAATGCTCCTGTTGAGATCAGCAACTCATCGCCGAGCAGAGCGCTGCCTGGATCTGGAGAGACTCCCGACACGCAGCGCGAGGTCGAGAGCTCGATTGCTGGATCGGAGAGTGCTTCTCGAGAAGAGATCCGGGATACTCGATCCAACACCTCGATCCCGCCTCGCGGCAACAGCAACTCGCTGCTTGAGACCGCTCGCAACAGCGGAACCGCACAAGCGGATCCAAGCAGCACACTCAGCAATACCGGAAACTCTTCAGGTTCGCGCTCAGGGAGTTCAGCGGATCGTGTTCAGCTCCAGCTGAGCACAGCGGAGCGGATGGTCAATCAGAATGATCGCGTTGCGGCTCGCCGGCTGCTCTCGAGAACACTGAATACTCCGAATCTTTCTGAGCGCGATGCGCAGCTGCTCCGGAATGAACTGACTGAGATCAACAATGTGCTGGTGTTTGGACCTGTGGTAGCGCCGAACGACCCGATGTGCGAGGAGTACACGATCCAATCGGGTGATTCGCTCTCAAGGATTGCTCGTCGCAGGGAACTCACGACCCACTGGAAGCTGATCCAGCGGGTCAATCGGATCTCGAACCCATCCCGCATCCGGCTCGGACAAACGCTCAAGCTCGTGCGAGGTCCGTTCCACGCGATCGTCCACAAGCACGATCATCGGATGGACATCTACCACGGCGCTCCGAACAACCCAAACGACTGGGTCTACATCCGTTCATTCAATGTCGGGCTTGGTGAGGACAACGGGACTCCGGTCGGGGTCTTTACGATCTCGACCAACAAACTCGAGAATCCGGGATGGGTGAACCCTCGTGATCCGTCGGAGCGGTATTCGCCGGACGATCCACGCAACCCGATCGGGGAGTACTGGCTCGGGTTTGACGGCGTCGGGGAATACGCATCGCTCACTGGATACGGCATCCACGGCACGATCGATCCAGAATCGATCGGTGACAATCGATCGATGGGATGCGTCCGTCTTGCGGATGAGGATATCGCGCTGGTCTATGAACTCCTCGGCGAGCGTGTATCCGTTGTTGAGATCCGGCCTTGAGTCTCGCTGTGCGGGTCTGATTCGTCATTCTTAAACGCATACATTCCAATGACTTGAACGCTTCAAATTCAGGCCTGATCAGGTGTGCGAATTCGGGATTTCTAAGCCCGGCGCACCTACTATTCCTGTCCCCTCGTCAGATCCAAAATCTGGTGCATGGGGCTCTGAATTTTCACATATATCCGCGTGTACTCCTGTCTGTGAATCCAAGCTGCTTTCAGAAGAGTGCATGACTTACGGATCGATGATCGCTCCGGACCGATGACCACCATGACAGACCACAACAGCCCATCGACCGCGCCCAAAGGGGGCGACTACTCATCCGATCAGATCAAGGTGCTTGAAGGACTCGAAGCGGTCCGCAAGCGTCCCGGCATGTACATCGGGGGGACCGGGATCGGTGCGCTGCACCACTTGGTCTACGAGGTCGTGGACAACTCCATCGATGAAGCGATGGCGGGATTCGCGTCCTATGTCTCGGTCGTCATCCAACCAGACGGCTCGATCAAAGTCTCGGATGATGGACGCGGGATCCCGACCGACCCGGTCAAGAACGACGACCCAACGCTCAACGGTAAACCAGCGGTTGAGGTTGTGCTCACCAAACTCCACGCGGGCGGCAAGTTCCAGCAAGAGGGATCTGCGTACAAAGTCTCCGGTGGTCTGCACGGCGTGGGAGTGTCATGTGTCAACGCGCTGTCGTCGCTGATGGAGGTTGAGGTCTGGCGCGATGGGAAGATCATGGGGATCAGCTTTGAGCGCGGCGTGGTCACGAAGCCGCTGCATGAGATCGGTCCGATCCCATCGAACAGCGAGCGTGAGACAGGCACGATCGTGACTTTCATGCCGGACACGGAAATCTTCGAGGACATCAACTTCAGCTACCAGACCCTCTCGATGCGTCTGCGTGAGCTCGCGTATCTGAATCCCGGCGTGACGATCAAGCTCTCCGACGAGCGCGTCGGCGCGGACGGGAAGCTCAAGCACAATACCTTCAAGGCCGAGAACGGGCTGCTGGAGTATGTGACCTACCTGATGAAGGGGAAGAACGAAGTCTCTTCTCCTGTCTATCTACGCAAGGAGCTTGATGAAGAATCCATGATCTGTGAAGTGGCTCTCCAGTACCACGATGGGTACAACGAGACGCTGCTGACTTTTGCAAACAACATCAACAATGTCGACGGCGGAACGCACGGACAGGGTTTCAAGACCGCGCTGACCAGGACACTCAACGGCTATGCGAAGCGCGCGGGGATCCTGAAAGAGAAGGACCCGAACCCGTCTGGAGATGATCTTCGTGAGGGGTTGATCGCGGTTGTTTCGGTCAAGCTCCCCGATCCGCAGTTCAACAACCAGCCGAAGGAAAAGCTGCTGAACCCAGAGATCGAGTCGTTTGTGTCCTCGGCTCTGCAGGAAGCACTGAACAACTGGCTCGAGGAGCATCCAACGGAAGCGAAGAAGCTCTGCCTCAAGGGCATCGTCGCGGCGCAGGCACGCGAGGCGGCTCGCAAGGCGCGTGAGCTGACTCGGCGCAAGACGGCGCTGGATTCTGGATCGATGCCTCACAAGCTGCGGGACTGCAAGACCAAGGACCTGGATCGTGCGGAAATCTTCATTGTGGAAGGTGATTCTGCGGGTGGATCCGCGACGCAGGGTCGCGATGTGGATACCCAAGCGATCCTGCCACTCAAAGGGAAGATCCTCAATGTCGAGCGTGCTCGCATAGATCGTGTGCTTGGATCGGAAGAAATCCGCACACTGATCGCGGCTCTCAAGTGTGGGATCGGCGCAGACTTTGACATCGCGAAGCTCCGCTACGGCAAGATCATCATCATGACGGACGCGGATGTGGATGGTTCGCACATCCGCACGCTGTTGCTGACCTTCTTGTTCCGTCACATGCCTGACCTGATCCGGCGCGGTCATGTGTACATCGCGCAGCCGCCGTTGTACCAGATCGCTCGAGGCAAGAAGTCACAGTATGTGCTCAACGAGCGGACGCTCGACAACGCGCTGACTGATCTCGGATTGGACGGCTCTGAACTGCAGATCCGGGATATCGAGACCGCTCAGCCGGGTGTTGAGCCGGAGGTGCTCCGCTCGATCAGCGGTAGCGACGCTCGGAGGATGGTCCAGCAGCTGACTCGACTCGGGGATCTTGTTGTGATCGCTGAACGCCGGGGGGTCAAGTTCTTGGATCTGCTCTCGGCACGCAGGGACGGGAAGCTCCCGACACACAAACTCGCGACCCAGATGGAGAGCGTCTACGCGTGGTCTGAAAGTGAAGCATTGGAACTCCTCGAATCCAAGGGTTGGCAACTCGCTGCGGAAACGGCGCATTCGGATGAAGAGAGCGATGATGGGGTCTCGATTGATGGACTCGATCCGGACTCACCCGAGTATGCGGCTCAGTTCAAGCAGGACGATTCCCCGGTCGCTGTCCTGAGGGAACTGCACGAGAACCGCGAACTCGATGCGATCTTCACACAGCTTGAAGAACTGGGTCTGGACATCAATGACTACGGATTGGTTCAGGAAGAATCCGTCACGGGTGAGAATATCCCCGCACGGTTCGCGTGGGTCACTGAGAAATCAGGATCTGCCAAATCCAGCAGCGATGAGGCCGACGATGCGGCAACCCCAACCCACTCACGGGTCTTTGAGGCTCCGAATATCCCATCGATCCTCGAAGCGCTCCACCAGATCGGTCGGCGCGGCATGGAGATCAAGCGATTCAAGGGGCTGGGCGAGATGGATGCCGAGCAGCTGTGGGAAACCACGATGGACGACTCGAAGCGGACCCTGTTCCGTGTTCAGTGGGAACATGCCTCAGAAGAAGCGAGCATGCTCTTCTCACTGTTGATGGGCGAGCAGGTCGAGCCGAGACGCAAGTACATCGAAGACCACGCGCTGGAAGTCAAGAACCTCGATATCTGATACCCCCCACCACATCCGGTGAGTCGAGGGTGCACGAGCTCCGGTTATCCGGTGCGCTTGCATGGGCATCGACCGACTCCTGTGACCGAATCTGAACTCTGAGGCGATTGAGCCGACATGGGTGGAGCTCCGACTCGTTGTGTTTATGTGATCGGAGAGCAGAGAACTGAGCGGCGGCTCTGTGATGCGTGCTCGCAGAGAACCCCGTTCAACAATTGGGTACGAGTGGCATGGCTGAGCGCAACCAGTGCAATAGTTTGCGGATCGGAGCACGGGAGCTCGATGCGCTTCTTGACCGAATTGAGGATCAGCATGCAGACCAGAAGAACCCTGTTCGTGGATTTGTGCGCTGGGATTTCAGGGTTGTTCGAGCGGACCTCACGCTCGAGCACATGACCGGTTCGAAAGTCAAGATCCCGGTCGCGACCCGGAACATCTCCCGCGGCGGGATATCCATCCTGCATTCCGCGTATGTGTATCCGGATGCGAAGTGTCATATCTATACCGAGTTTGAAGACGGCCGAAAGCTCGATATGCATGGAACGGTCATGCGCTGCACCCATATCGGGGGGAAGGTCCACGAGATCGGGATCAAGTTTGATGAGGAAATCTCAACGAAGGAGTTGCTCGGGCTCGATCCAATGCACGAGGCGTATTCGCTTGAGTCGATTGATCCTGAACATCTGCACGGGACGGTGCTGATCCTCTCGGTCGCGGATCTGGATCAGCAGCTCCTGATGAAACTGCTCGAGGACACCAGTCTCACGATCCTCATCGCGGGCTCCTCTGAAACCGCGATTGAACGGGCGAAGAAGGGCTGTGAGTTGATCCTTGCTGATTCGGTTGTAGATGAAGCCCCGGCCTCGGAGATCCTGAGCGATTTGCGCGCAAGCGGCATCGATGCTCCGTTCCTGATCATGACATCCGATGCATCCGGTGACATCCGCGATGAGATGCGCATGGCTGGAGCTTCAGGACTGATCACCAAACCCTTTACACAGTGCAAGCTCCTCCAGGCATTGGCTGAGTTTTTGCTCGGCGATGGTGATACCGGACCTTTGTACTCAACGCTCACGACTGATGATTCGGCCTACGAGATCCTTCCCAAGTTCCTCACCAACCTGTCCAGGATGATCCTGACACTTGAGCAGGGGCTCCGCGACTCGGACTGTGGGGTGTGCCTTGAGGTTTGTCGATCGCTCGCGAACTCCTCTACCCCGCTGGGATTCCAGCCCATCGGGCAGATCGCGGTCGAGGCAGAACGCGCGTTATCGAAGAGTCATAACGTCCGAGAAGCTGCGGCTGACATACGAAAGCTCATAATCTCTTGCAGACGCATTAAAGCCAAGCCGAAGGCAGCGTAAAGAACGGGTATGCCCGGACACCAACACACTTCTGCAGCATTGAGACATCGCACATGAGCTACGACATCATCGGCAAGGCACAAGGCGGATCCGCACACCGGAACACCCTGGGTGTAGACGGCATCCTGTATGAGCGATTACTCGCGAAACTCGATGAGACTTCCGGGAAGAACGGTGCGAGCGCCAAGCGTGTGTTCAGGCGGCTGTCGTATGAAAAATCCCGGCTGACCATCCACATCATGTCGGAAGGACACAACTCGGTCTCACTGGTGGTCGCGACCCGGAACCTCTCGCAGGGCGGGATCTCGGTGCTTCATTCGAACTTCATGTACAACGGGACCGCGTTGACCGTTGATCTGATCAACAAAGACGGCGTGATTGTTCCACGCCATGGAACGGTGACCCGTTGTATCCATCGAGGCGGACGGATCCACGAGATTGGGATCCGCTTTGATGATGAGATCAGTCTCCGTGATTTCCTGGTCGAGAAGCCGGACAACTTGTTGTACGCTCGCGAGCGGATTGATCCAGAAGAAATGAAGCTCAAGCTGCTGGTGTACACAGAGGACAGTGATTTCAGTGCGGTTCTCCGTCAGTACCTGATGCCGAGTAACTTGTGCTACACATTTGCGAAGGACCTCGAGGAAGCGCAGAAGAAATCAGAGGATCAAGAGATGATCCTGGTGCACATCGACCCCAAGTCGATGAACTCGACCGAGTTTGTCCGGTCGATGCGCATGTCCGGGTTCCGGAGTCCGATCCTGCTCGTTGGAAATCCCGGCGAGCTGGTCGATGAACACATCATCAACGCTTGTGGAGCGGATATGGTGCTTCCTTGGCCTGTCGATGGCCAGTCCATGTTGTGCTCGATCGGGGAGTACATCTTCAATGAGTGGACACCCGAGTCACTCGAGAATATCCGCATGTGTATCTCGCCGGATACGAAGCAGTCACTGCAGATGGAACTCGCTCGGATGGGGGTCATCATGGATCAGCAGATCCGTACTAAGAACCAGAAGCAGGTGCACACTTCATGCATGAAGATCCGGGTTATCGCTCCGTTGCTGGGACTGAGCTCCATGAACGAACAGATCGAGTCGCTCACAGAGCGTGTAGCGGTTGCGGAGAACTTTGATGAACTCGTCGAAGAACTCAATGACATCACCACGATCTGTAAAGGACTCAGCCTGTCGGCGGCTTGATGATGATCCCTCACAAAGCACTCATTGATACAACCCGATCGGTCGTTCGATCTCTCGGCGTGCTCTCCACATTCGGAGTGGTGCTGTGCTTTGTACTGTTGATCATTGCGTTTGTGAAAGCCGGGAAAATCAATGACAAACCGATTCATACTCTCGCAGCAGAGACGATCCGTCAGCAGCACAGCACCAGCGGGCTCAAGTCTAATGCGTTACGGCTGCAGATCGCGGTCATACAAGAAGACTGGGATACCATCGATCCGCTTTATGAATCGCTCATCAATGATTCAGAGCGGTGGATTCAGTCGCACGAGCGCAACGAGTCTGAGCGGATCGGCTCCATCAGCCATCCGGGTAATGGCGAGAGCATCGTTGATCTGTACGGGCGGGCCCGCTACCCATACAACGCGATGAAACGATCGCTGACTGATCTTGAACGGGTTACCAAGAGCATCATCCGTCGGGCGCCGTATATCGATCAGCTGAGTCAATCACTCCTGACGGCTGCCGTGGATGATCTGATCGAACAAGAACCCAACTATCAAGAAATCCTCGGCGTGATCGGGGAGTTGTACACACAAGAAGCGAAGTCCGATCTCGCTCATTCGAGTCGGTCCATCAGTCGTTCCATACTTTTCCTTGCAGCGGGATTTGTCGGGTGTGTCTCACTGGGGTTCATCCCCCGCAATCGCTCTCTGATCAACAGCAATCGGGATCTCCGGAGTGAGTTGGAATCGAGCTCACAAAGCGTAGATGATCGTTGGGGTTGGGTGCTCTCTCTAAGTGAAACACTCCGGATACCCTTCGAGCGGATCCAGGGGTCATTGAATCAGGCTTTCTCGAAGGAACTGAACGACAACGATCAGCACGAGCATCGAGAAGTCATCATTGGATCAACCGCTCGTGCACTGTCGCTGCTGGATGATGTACAGGAGCTTGCAACACTCGAAACTCAGGGGATTGAGATCCAATCCTCCACGATCGATCCACGATTGATTCTTGAGAATATCGAGAGCAAGTTCCAGCGAGCGACGCTCTCGAAGGGGATCGAACTCAGGGTTGTGCTCGAAGAGAGTTTCCCCGAATCGATCATGACCGATCCGGATCGACTTGAGCAGATTCTCAGTGAGGTCGTCGAAAACGCGATCGCTCATACAAGCAAGGGGTCAGTGGAGATCCATGCGGCTCTGGATGATGAAGATCCGGAGAGCGCGGCTTCGCTCTTGACATTCAGGGTCGTTGATACTGGGGCTGGGATTGAATCTGACTCCATCAGTTCGGCTTTCGATCCGTTCCATGTGGGAGAGGCGCTTCAGGACTCTGGAGCCGGGATCGGTCTTGCAAAGGCACGGCTGATCGCTCGGGCACTGGATGGAGATCTCACATTGGATTCAGCGAAAGGCGCTGGATGCTACGCGACCATTACCATCAATCCGGGGGCTGTGACAGCTCACGGCTCGGCAACGGAACCAGATGAGCAATCGGATGATCTCCGACTGGCCGCGTGAGGGGGACTCAATGAAACAGGGTGATTTGTATCAGCGGGGATTGGCGATCGAGCCAATCAATCGGCGCGGATTGATCACAGTAGATAAGGGTGAACGACGGGACTTGAACCCGCGACATCCTGGATCACAACCAGGTGCTCTACCAACTGAGCTACGTCCACCGACTCACGGGTCCGTTGAGGGGATCCGCAGAGCAAGGATAGCCTTCTTTCGGGACGAAAGTCACGCTCGATTGAACACCTTTTCGACCACTTTTACGAGTTCTAGGACTAGGATTCTTATCCCATTGCGTGACCACGACCGCTGCGACGGATCCCCCGGCCGAAAGTCACGCCAACTCTGGATGGTTGCTTGATCCATCCTACAGAGAGCAGGAACATCACCATGAGTACCGTCAGCATCTCCGGTCTAGACCTGAGCGCGAAAACCACTCACACCAACCTCCCTACGGCGCAGCTTGTTGAGCTTGTTCTCCAGCGCAACGAAGGGAAGCTCGCAGCAAACGGAGCCGTGAATGTCTCGACCGGCGACCGGACCGGACGCTCGCCGACCGACAAGCGTCTCGAAGACACCCCGGCGATCCACGACAACATTGACTGGGGCAAGATCAATATCCCGACCACCCCTGAGCAGTTTGATAAAGCGGTCGAGATCGCGACCCGCTACCTGAACACGAAGGACGAGCTGTTCGTCTTTGAGGGGTTTGCTGGCGCAGATACCGAGCATCGTCTCGGCGTGCAGGTCATCACCACACTCGCTTGGCATGCGTTGTTTGCTGAGACGCTGTTCATCAAGCCGGGATCAAAGTCCGATGCGGGTGATGGATCCTGGTCGCAGGACTGGACGGTCATCAACGCGGGGACCCACAAGCTCACGGCTGAAGAGCAGGCCGAGCTCGGACACGATACACCGATCCTGATCGCCCAATCGCTCGAGAAGAAAACCGTGGTCATCATCGGCACCGAATACGCGGGCGAGATGAAGAAGGGGATCTTCTACGCGATGAACTACGACATGCCTGATCAAGGCGTGTTCCCGATGCACTGTTCGTGCAATGTCGACCTCAATGACCCATCCAATGTCGCTCTGTTCTTCGGGCTCAGCGGCACAGGCAAGACTACACTCTCGGCGGACCCGGATCGCGGACTCATCGGCGACGACGAGCACGGCTGGGGACCCAACGGTGTCTTCAACTTCGAGGGTGGCTGCTACGCGAAGGTCATCGGTCTGACACGCGAAACAGAACCTGAAATTTGGGATGCGATCAAGTTCGGTTCGGTCCTTGAGAACACCATCATCGACGAAAAGACCCGGATCCCGGACTACGACGATGTCTCGATCACTCAGAACACACGCGTGACCTACCCCGTTGACTACATCGACGGATCGATCATCCCATCGGTGTGCTCGCATCCAAAGAATGTGATCTTCCTCACGGCAGACGCGTTCGGTGTGATGCCTCCGGTTTCCAAGCTCACTCCTGAGCAAGCGATGTACTACTTCATCAATGGATACACCTCGAAGCTCGCGGGAACCGAAGCGGGTGTCACGGATCCGATCCCGAGCTTCTCGCCGTGTTTCGGTGGGCCGTTCATGCCTCGTCCTGCGGCGGAGTACGCGAAAATGCTCGCAGAACGCACCGCACAGCACGGCGCGAATGTCTGGCTGCTCAACACCGGATGGTCGGGCGGTCCATACGGCACAGGCGAGCGTTTCTCGCTCAAGTACACCCGCGCGATGGTGACCGCGATCCTCAACGGATCGCTCTCGGATGTCACAACCCAAGAGCATCCGATCTTCGGGCTCCACATGCCGACGAGTGTCCCGAATGTCCCCGACGAGGTGCTCAATCCGCGCAACACTTGGGCTGACAAGGACGCATACGACGCGAAAGCAACCGAGCTCGCTGGTCTGTTCCGCAAGAACGATACGAAGTACGATCTCCCAGCGGACATCCTGTCAGGCGGACCAAAGGCGTAAACATCGACACAGATTCATGAATAAACCGGCTTCGAAGCCGGTTTTTTTCTATACTCTGCGTATTACCAATGGAGATAATCGATGGGTACATGGGGATATGGAAGTTTCGAAAACGACACCGCATCCGACTGGATCTGGGAACTGAAACCAGCAAAGAAATCAATACTCGGAAAGCTCAAAGAACCCTTCGGGTATCCAATGTCCGCAGTTGACGCATTGCTGCGATCGGATCTGTACCTCGAATGCAGCGAGTGTGATGAAGCAATCGCGGCTTCAGAGTGCTTGGCGGCTGCGGTTGGCTCACCGATGGAGAACCCGCCTGAAGAGATCCCACGATGGGTCGCATCACTCAACGGAACAAAGCCCGACGCAGAACTGATCCAACGATCGATACGCGCGGTTGAGAAGGTTCGTGATGATGAACATTCTGAAAGCCGTGCGCTCTGGTCCGAGTCTTCTGAGACCGGAGATCCCGATCCGCAATGGATTGCATCGATCAATAACCTCATATCACGATTAAAAAGTCCTGCAAAGTAATACTAAAGGAGATCGAATGCTACTTCAGATCAACGATCCTGCACCATCCTTCACCCTCCCAGCAACAGATGGCAAGACCTATTCGCTCAGCGACTTCAACGACGACACTCTTGTCATCAGTTTCAACTGCAACCATTGCCCATTCGTGTACAACTCGGACGAGGGCACCCGCGCCACGGTCGAGAAGTACGCACCCAAGGGGGTTCGCTTTGTGATGATCAACGCGAACGATGCGCAGTCGCATCCTGAGGACAGCTTCGAGAACATGGTCAAGCGGATGGAAGAGCACAACTTCCCATGGCTGTACCTTCGTGATGAATCGCAAGCGATCGCAAGAGCATACGGCGCGATCAAGACCCCCCACTACTTTGTCTTCGACAAGGAGCGGAAGTTGATCTACTCTGGACGCGCGGTGGATTCGCCGAGGATTCCTGAAGAGATCACGACGCATGAGCTTGAAGATGCGCTCGATAAACATCTCGCTGGAGAGTCCATCTCAACACCGATCACGGATCCTGTTGGATGCTCAGTGAAGTGGAAAGCAGAATCCGCGGAAGCGTGCGATATCTGATCCGCTCTCAACCGAACCGGACGGTGTTCTTCAGCGTCCCGATCGATTCAATTTCGACCTCGACCTGATCTCCGTCTTGGAGCCAGATCTGTGGATCGCGCGCCATCCCGACCCCTGAGGGGGTCCCGGTCAGGATGACAGTCCCTGCGGGGAGTGTTGTTCCGCTCGAGAGCATCGAGATCAGTCGAGGAATCGAGAACATCATCTGATCGGTGTTTGCATCCTGGAGAACTTCCCCGTTCACACGGCAAGTGATACGGAGGTTGTGCGGATCGCTGATCTTCTCCGCTGGAACCACCGCAGGTCCGAGCGGGCAGAAGGTATCGAAGGACTTCCCACGATTGAACTGTCCCCCTGAGCCTTTCTTCTGCCACCAACGAGCGGAGACATCGTTGGCGCAGCAGTAGCCGAGGACCGACTCCATCGCGTTGTCCTCGCTCGCGTTGAGCACATCCTCTTTGAGGACCACTGCGAGTTCCGCTTCGTAGTCTGTCTGGTTCCCGCCGAACTGTTCATCGCGTGCGATGCAGGGGATGACGATGTCTTCGCCGTGCATGATCGGTGAGTTGATGGACTTGAAGAATACGAGCGGGTGGTCGGGGATGTCCGCGCCTTGCTCGAGCGCGTGCTCGGCGTAGTTGCGTCCGATCCCGATGATCTGACGCACGGCAAGCACGCGACCCTCGACTTCTATCCCAATGCCGTGATCAATCTGTTTGAGTGTGTACATGAACGCACAATATCCGCGCTTTCTGCACATCGCTGGTCTACAACTCTTGAGTGAGCAATTCACCCAACGAAACGAGCAATCCTGAGGGGGATGCCGCGGGGTCTTCCCCCAACTTTTTCACTCGCGTTGCCTCTCCGGTCCGGTTTGTTCTGCTCGGATTCCTGTCTTTCCATCCCAGCGCGATGCCTTGGCTGGCGCGTGCGAACTACGCTCGCGAGCTGCGGGCATCGTTTTTCCTGCCTTGGGCGATCGCGGCGACCGAGGGCTCGGTGATTGGCTTCATTGTCCGGAAGCTCTACGACGGCGTGGTTCAGGACACCCTCCTGAACTTTCTGGTCGCGGCGTTGATCGCTGCTCCGGCGCTCGCGAACATCACCTCCTTTGTATGGGCGATCGCGGTCTCCGGCAGACGAAAGATCCCCTTCATCACGGTCCTCCAGATCACGGTCATCTTCGCGATCATGGCGATCGCGGCCGCGCCGAAAAGCCCACTGGGGTTGTTCATCATCGTGATCGCGGCGTTCGTTGCGCGGATCTGTCTCGCGGGGGTTGTTACCATCCGCGCCACCGTCTGGGGGGTCAACTACCCGACGGATCGGGCTCGCATGACCGGAAAGTTCCAAGCGGTGTCCGTGACCATCTCCTCGCTCATCGCGATCGGGCTGGGATACGCGATGCAGCTCTCTGAAGACTCCTACCGGATCCTCATCCCGATCTTTGGTCTCGTCGCGCTGATCGGGGTCGGGTCCTACGCACGCATCAAGGTCCGCACCGAATCCACCATCATCGCTCGCGAGCAGGCGCAGGGTGACCAAACCAACGGCTCGATCTCCAACTCCAGAGGACTCCTCAAAGGAATCGTCCGGGTCATGTTCGATGATCGCGACTACAGGCGCTACCAGACCTGTCAGTTCATGATCGGGATCGGGAACATGATGTCGTGGGCGCCGTTCGTGATTATCGCCAAGGAGCAGTTTGGGCTCGACTACCTCCCCGGACTTATGCTGACGCAGGTCATCCCGCTCGCGATGATGCCGATCTTCATCCCGTTCTGGGCGCGGTTCCTCGATCGCGTCCATATCGTGACCTTCCGCGCTGTGCACTCATGGGTATTCGTCGTCACCTTTGTGCTTTCCCTGATCGCGGCTCAGACCGACACGCTCTGGCTACTCTACGCGGCGTCGGTCACACGCGGAATCGCGTTCGGGGGCGGGGCGCTCGCGTGGAATCTGGGTCACCTGCAGTATGTAAAACCCGAACGATCGACCGATTACATGGCGGTCCATGTGACGCTCACAGGTGTACGCGGGCTGACCGCACCGTTTCTTGGGGTCGCGATCTACGCGATGTACGAATCACTCTGGCCGGGTGAAGGGTCGTGGGTCTTTGCGGTCGGGCTTGCGATCACGCTCTGCGGCACCTTTGGGTTCAAGCTCCTCGCAAGCGGTGTGAAGCAGGACCGGTCGGTCGAGACCTGAGACAGATTGATATTCACGCGGAATTCACCGATTGGCCGATGGTATCGGCGTGGTTAAGTACATCGGATCCAAACGAACACTGATCCCCAACATCCTTGAGATGGTCGAGTCGCTCGAGGGCGTCCGCTCGGTTGTGGACTACTTTTCGGGGACCTCGCGGGTTGGACATGCACTCAAAGCACAGGGCTATCAGGTCATCGCGAACGATTACGCGAGCTACGCCCATTGTCTCGCGCAGTGTTATGTCCAAGCGGATCGCACGCAGATCCTCCACCAGGCTGAGCAACTGGTGCGTGAGTTCAACGCGTTCCAGGGCGATCCGGGATACTTCACCAAAACCTTTTGCGAGGACGCTCGGTACTTCATGCCCAGCAATGGGGCGCGGATCGATGCGATCCGTGAAGCGATCGAGCGGAAGGGGTTGGAACCGGACCTTAGAGCCGTGATGCTCGTGTCGTTGATGGAAGCCGCGGATCGTGTGGATTCGACGACGGGTGTGCAGATGGCGTACCTGAAATCTTGGGCGCCTCGTGCGAAGAACTCGATCGAGCTCCGTGTCCCGGATGTGCTCGAACAACCGATCAACGGTGCGTGCAGAGCGACGAATCTGGAAGCGCAGGACGCGGCTCGTCAACTCTCGGCTGATCTCGCATACATCGACCCGCCGTACAACCAGCATTCGTATCTTGGGAACTACCACATCTGGGAGTCGCTCGTCCGCTGGGACAAGCCGGAGACGTATGGGATCGCGAACAAGCGGATCGATTGCAAGACCCGCAAGTCAGATTTCAACTCCAAACCCAAGTCCATCATCGCGATGCAGAACTTCATCGACAAGGTGCGGTGTCCCTACAAGCTCGTGTCCTTCAACAACGAGGGCTATCTCGACAAAGCGACGATGGAATCGATCCTCTCGCCGCACGGCAATGTGTACACGATCGGGCACGACTACAAGCGGTATGTTGGTGCTCAGATCGGGATCCACAACCAGAGCGGGACCAAG
>JAEPQP010000017.1 GCA_017640485.1 Phycisphaerales bacterium
TGGTCGTCGCGTCTTTCCTCTGCAAGCACCTGCTGATTTCATGGACCGAGGGCGAAGCCTGGTTCTGGGACACCCTCGTCGATGCGGACCTCCCCAACAATGTCTTCGGCTGGCAATGGACCGCCGGATGCGGCGCCGACGCCGCCCCCTACTTCCGCATCTTCAACCCCATGACCCAAGGCAAGAAGTTTGATCCAGACGGAGACTACATCCGCAGATGGGTCCCCGAACTCGCAGAGCTTGATGCGCCATCAATCCATGAACCCTGGGAAGCCAAGCCCCTCGAACTCAGCAGCGCCGGGATCACGCTCGGCGAAGACTACCCCGAGCCAATCGTCGATCACTCCAACGCACGCGACAAAGCCCTCGACGCCTACGAGCAGGTTAAGGGCTAAGCATCCGCTCAAATCAAATCAGTTAACGGATCGTCAGCAACTGACTATAACCCGGAAGCGGCCAGAGATCATGGTCTACGACGCGCTCAAGATCATCCGAAGCTTCTCGGAGCGATTCCATCGCACCCAGCACATGATCACGGATAAAGATGCTCGCCTCGAACGATTCCATGCTCCGGAACTCCAGCAAGTTCTTCAGCTGCTCAATAGCAAGATTCAGCGTGTGGATCCGCTGAGCAACAAGCTCTAGCGGCTCACGCAACGACTTAGCATCGACCCCGACATCCTCCGACGCCTTGATCGAACGAGCCAGACGATGCTGGTACTCGATACACGCCGGGAGGATCATGGTCCGCGCGATCGAGATCATCTGGTGCGTCTCGATCCCGATTTGCGTGACATACTTCTCCGCAAAGATCTCCGCCCGGCTCTCAAGCTCAGGTTTCGATAGCACCTTGAACTTCTTGAACATCGCTGCGACCTTGCGATCCTTGAACACCGGGAGCGCATCGGGAGTGGTCCGGAGATTCGGGAGCCCACGCTTCTCCGCTTCCTCGGCCCATTCTTCCGTGTAGTTGTCGCCGTTGAACACAATCGCGCGGTGATCCTTGATGATTCCCTGGAGTACCTTGCGGATCGCCGACTCACGCTGCTTCTCCGTCGAGCGTTCCTTCACAGCGCCCTCGATCTCCGTCGCAATGAAATCCAGACTCTCCGCAACGATCGTGTTGATCACCGTGTTGGGCCATGAACACGACGCGGTGGATCCCACCGCACGGAACTCAAACCGGTTCCCAATAAACGCGAACGGCGAGGTCCGGTTCCGGTCCCCCGAATCCCGCTTGAGCGCCGGAAGCGAACGCGCCCCAAGATCCAGGTTCCCGCCCTTGAGCGTCCGGCTCGGAGACCCCTTCTCGATCTGATCGATCAGATCCTCGAGCATGTCGCCGAGGAAGATCGAGATAATCGCAGGCGGCGCTTCGTTCGCACCAAGACGATGGTCATTGGACGCACTCGAGATCGTCGCGCGGAGCAGATCCGCATGCTTATGCACCGCACGGATCACCGCGCACAGGAAGGTCATGAACTGGAGGTTGTTGTGCGCCTCGTCCTGAGGATCCAGCAGGTTCACGCCGGTATCCGTCGAGAGCGACCAGTTGTTGTGCTTCCCTGAGCCGTTCACCCCAGCGAATGGCTTCTCGTGCATGATCGCCACAAACCCAAAGCGACCCGCAACGCTCTTGAGCGTCTGCATCATGATCGCTTGGTGATCGCACGCGATGTTCGTCGTCTCAAAGAGCGGCGCGATCTCGTACTGACCCGGAGCGACCTCATTGTGACGCGTCTGAACGGGAACCCCCAGACACGAGAGCTCACGCTCGACCTCCGCCATGAACGAAAGCACACGAGTCGGGATCGACCCGAAGTAGTGGTCGTCAAGCTGCTGGTGCTTCGGAGGCATCGAACCAAAGAGCGTCCGATCGCAGCTCACCAGATCCGGACGAGCGTAATACAGGTTCCGATCGACCAGGAAGTACTCTTGCTCAGCGCCGAGCGTAGACCCAACAGAGGTCACCCCTTCGTCGGAACCAAACGCCTTGAGAATCCGGATCGCCTGGGTCGAAATCGCATCCATCGAACGAAGCAGAGGGGTCTTTTTGTCGAGCGCCTCACCGTTCCACGACACAAACGCCGTCGGGATACACAGCGTCGCGTAGTTCGATCCGCGGATGATGAACGCCGGAGAGGTCACATCCCACGCCGTGTACCCACGCGCCTCAAAGGTCGCACGGAGCCCACCAGACGGGAAACTCGATGCATCGGGCTCGCCCTGAATCAATGAGTTCCCGCTGAGCCGGTAGACCACCCCGCCCTCCCCGTCAGGGATCGTCAGCGAGTCATGCTTCTCAGCCGTCAGCCCGGTCATCGGCTGGAACCAGTGCGTGAAGTGGGTCACCCCGCGTTCGATCGCCCAGTCCTTCATCGCTGTCGCGATCACATCCGCATCCGCGTGCGTCAGCTTCCCACCGCCGGACATCACATCCTCGACCGAGCGGTAGACGCTCTTGGGAAGACGCTGACGCATTTTTTTGAGATCAAACACATCGATCGCGAAGATCTCATCGACGCGCGTGTGCCCGCCACCCGTATCCAAGCTCGCGTTCTGCCACCGGTTTGATGCAGCGATTGCCTCTGACTTCGGATCACCGTTCATACTGATCGTCCTCGTCTTGCGTATCGAAAAATCGTTCTTAACTGTGAAGAAACACCTGAAATGAGCATAGCCGTGCGGCTTGTGCTCTACAAGAGCACCCGGAGTCAGTGCTTACGAATTCATGCAGAAAAAGTTCGTGGCTTCCTATGTTTCAAGCACATTCCGAACCCTGCTCCCTCTCAGCCGAGACGAGTTATCCCCAACGCATGCGAATCGAACGCCCACACCCGATAATCACCCGGCCAATCAAGGTACAATCAACCCACCCAGGGCCTGTGGCGGAATCGGCAGACGCAGCGGACTTAAAATCCGCCGGGGTAAAACCCATGAGGGTTCAAGTCCCTCCAGGCCCATTCTCGTCATTCCGCAAGGAGTGGCAACAAGATGAAGGGACCGGCATAAACGCTGGTCCTTTATCTATTTGCGCATTGTTTCCGTAGTTGTTGCGGACTGCTGCCGCTTGCTGCTGCGACGCGTTTTGCGACACAAGTGCGCCGCTTTCTGCGCCGCTTTGTGAAGCGGTCTTTTGCCCCGGACTGCGAGTTGGCTCATTTGCTGCACGGGTGAAATCTTCATCACGGACCATATGATAATGAGCTTCAGCAACCGCATGGGTATGCCCCATCCATGATGTGCACACCGCACTCGGATACTCCGCTGCCAGCTCAGTCACCCGACTGGCTCGCATCGCATTGAACGCACGCGGCCAAGGTTCGATACCGGCTTTTCGAATGATGCGTTTGAACTGGGTGCCAAGGTTTGCGGCTGGATCTCTGTACCGACCCACTACATACTCACTGCCTTCTGGGGCGAGCTCGTAGGCATCGATCAGGACCTTCCTGAGTTCTGGGAACAACGGGATGATGCGTTCGGACTTACCAGCATGATGCTCGGTCTTAGGTGAACGCACACGCATCCGATCCTCGTCCCAGTATACATCCGACCACTGAACTCGCAACACTTCCGATGGACAGCGGAGACCACCGAAGCGAGCGAGGGCGATGATGCACCTCCAGTCCGCGTCTGGAGCCGCGTTGATGAGCTTCTGGGCAATCTCTGGGTAGACATAGAACAACCGATCACGATTGATCTGAGAGCCGCCCCGGACGCCTTCGAAGGGATTGGACGGAATCATCTCCCATCGAACCGCTTGCTTGAAAAACATCCGAGCGATGGAGATCTCTTTGGATACCTTCGCTGTGGAATATTCCTTGTCCACGAGCCATGCTCGATATTGATCACAGTCATGAGGCGTGATCAAATCAATCACTTGATCTGAACCGTATCGTTCAAGCAAGAGCCGGCGGGACTGGGCGTATCGAGTCCGTGTGGTCTCCTTGACACTCATGGTCGCAAAGTACTGTTCAAGCAATGTACCAAGTGTGTGCGTCTCGGATTGCTGGCGATTTTCGACTAAGCCGGCATTTACCAGCTTCGCATGCATCTCGTCTGGAAGATGGGTAAGCCATTGAGCGGTTTGAGAATCGATACTCGTGCCCGTGCGCTGTGCATCGATCAATCGCTCGATTCGCATCAAGAACGATTCAGCGGCTTTGACATTGAGCTTACCGAGCCTGATAGTGCGACGCTTGCCCGATGTGTCCATAAACAACAGGCGTTTGGTTCCGTTTTTATCTCGTGATAATGAAGCCATGATTATTGATCCTCTCCTGTAGAGTGTACCTGGTAGCGCCCAATCGCGCCAGTGTCAGATTGCGGGATTTCGGGCGAATCAGGCCCCGAAGTGTCAGTTTCAGTGATGCAAGGTGGAGATTGGTATTCTGCGTGCAGAACGAACTCTTGCGTTCTTCCTCTCGGCTTTCGGCCTTGGAGGATGCCGAATCCTGCCTCGACGAGCTGCTTGATTCTCGCTTCTGCTTTGCTCGTTTCTTTGTACTTAGCAAGACCTCTTGAGAATTCACGGACAGTGACTGCGCCCCCTTTCTTGCCGATCCATTCCACAGCCTGAAGATTCTCTAGCGTCTCATGGTCCATCTCAAGAATCGTGTACACGCGTTTGGTCTCGGCCTTGAACCACTCGACCAACCTGATCGCCGCATTGATTGAATCAGTATCGATATGTTCAGGGTCCATGAGTGTGGGATCATTTACGGCTTCGCGGACGAGGTGGATGATCAACGCGAAGCGTGCGACATAGCACTCCAGCTTCGACCACGCTGCACCGATGTGTTCGGGCTGGTGCTGAATCGATTCGTTATGGACATCGACGAACGCGCCGAACGCTTGTTTGGCATCGGGGTCAAGGTCGATAATGTGCGGATTGGGTTGCTCCTTGCTCGCGGTCGGCTCGACAGTGCACATCGTGTGCGAGTACAAACGCTTGACCAGTGTGTTCATTTGATCTGAAACCACTGGATCGATCTCATTGTTGGTCCAACGCTTGGAAGGCGCTGCGGGCATCGCGAACAAGAATCGTGCGATCAACCCGCTTTCGAGGTTCTTCTTGGTGAGCAACCGATTGAGGATGCCCGGCTGGGTACCTCCTGCAATGCTAAGCGCGGCGCGTGGGACAAAGATCGACTCGGTAGTTTTACGATCAACACTGACCGGTCTGGCGTGAAAGAGTTCAATCCATCTGGAAGCGCCCCCGCTGCTGTTTCCTCCGCTGTATCGTTCGAAGTCGAACCACGCTGCGAGCTCGTCTCTTTTCTGGACGATACCGTGTGGATTTGTTGAGATGAGCTCAATGGTGGCCTCGATGGTCGCGTCATCGATGATGCATCGACTGGGTCGCGGTACTGAACCATTACCAGCGTTTTCATGAGCCTGATAGCCTCCAGAATCTTGCTTCTGTGCTTCGAGTTCTTGCTGATACTCCAAGAACATCCGCTCCTGGATCAGCTCCAAAGGTCTAAACGCGAGCGCGATCGCGGGGCTTTTGCAGGTCCCGGACTTCCCGACGATGCACGACCAGACCACGCAAGGCTCTGTCCAGCCGTACTTAAGCCGGACCTCGTGCGTGTTCCCGATTGATCCTGCGAGCATGGAGAGCACAGGAATCGCGATGTATGATGGATCACACCCGATCGCTTTCGCGCCTTGCATGATGTAGCACTTGACGGGATCCGGTAGTAGATCGACCGGGAACGGTTGGTAGATCCTCGCTGTTCTCTCGCTGTTCTTGGCTGCGAAATCTTCTTGTCCACCAGATATGCATTCAGGTTCAGTCTGCTGAATCAACGCATCGAGTCTCTGTGAAAGGCGCTGAGCATCACCCGATTCCATCGCAAGCACATCAACCAGATCAGCCCCGCTTGGGAGATCGCTCCATGCTTCGGAGAGATCGACCACCCGCACCGACGCAGAGCCGCTGCACAACTCAATCAACTCATCAGCGTAGCGATCTCCGGCTTCATCCAGATCCGGAACAATCACCACATGCTTCCCATTTAGCACGCTCCAGTCACACTTCGAGGCGCTCTTGGCCCCATGCGGGCTCGTGGTCGCGGTGTACCCGCACGCGATTGCCGCTTCTGCTGCCTTCTCACCCTCACATACAAGCACGAGCTCATGCGACTGACCATCCTTGTGGATCAACCCAGGCAGCCCATACAACGGACGAGGCGCAGGCATCCCCGTCAGCTTCCATTGACCCCCACTCCCATGATCATGTCCATCATCACGAAAGAACGAGACCGGGCGGATCTGCTTGCCTTTCGGAGTATCCCATCGCAGCACCAAACCCACGAGAAGCCCAGCCGCATCGTGGTAATCCCAGCGATGATCAAAGCGACCCAGACTCCGTTCGTACACCGCGATCGCATCTTGGAGCTCGGCGTAACCAGTCTCTTTCCGACTGCCCTCCCCACTGACACTGACACTTCGAGGCTTCTGGACAGAGAAATCACGGCAACTGTCAGTGACACCGCTGTCATACGCAAAGAGATCCCTCATGCTCATCCCGAGCGACGCGATCACTGATTCTGTGCGACATCCAGCGTGGCAATGCACGATTACCGAGCCATCCGATCCGGTGTTGATACTCAACGACGGGTTTCGGTCCTCATGGGCTGGACATCGGCACGCCCACCCATCGCCGGCTATTTTGGGTTGATGTCCTTGCAATCGCAGTGCATTGAGGAACCGATCAAGCGGACTGATCAAAAGTTTGGTAGACTGTGTGTGATCAAAGTGTGTTTGGCCGCCCTCGCTTGCCAGCGGGGATGTGTCTTTTTTGGATCGCCACTCTGATTGTTCCAGAGATCGTCTTTGATCGGTCTGCTTTCGATTTGGTAACTCTCGGCTCATGCCTCACCCCCCTCGTGTTGTGACTTCCGTTCAATAAACGCTTTCAGCTCGCTCACCAAGATCAGGACTGCTCGATCCAGCTTCGCATGCGGGATCTCTCCCTGACGGAGCAGTTCTCGGAGTGTGCGCTCAGAGACCCCGATCATCTCCGCCGCTTTCGCCGGGCGTACCGAGATCGGTTCTGGTGTGGATCGCTTCTGTTGGTTCAAACTCTGGAATGTGTTGTGTTGATTCACAGTGCACCCCCTTGGCGTTGTGAATCGATCCTCTCGATTTCATTCTTGAGCCGATCGACATCCGCCGGCGCGAAGATCCTCGCGATCCCGGCACGAGCAATGGGCTTGATCCCCCGCGAATCAATCAGGTACTCGATGCGATGCCGGTCCACGCTCAGATGAGCCGCGATCCGTGCGACGGTCCAGAGAGTGTTCTCTGTGTTCATGTTCTGCCTCCTTAGGCAATGCCTGGCCCGTGCTGGGTAGTGTCTACCTGGAATCACATGGGCCTTCCACCCATGCCAGTGAGCGCGCAAAAGACTCCATGAACGCTGAAAATCAGCGATCAGTGTGCAGAAACGACGATATGTGTGCATTCTCAGCTGATGAGTGATTGCATCTCTGAGCGCGAGCGATCGCGCCTACTGAACATATGGGCTGCGATCATCCTTCGCTTGATCAGAAATAAGATCAGCCAGCCGGTCAGAGTCCCGTTCAAGATGAGATTTCAGTGGCATGCCTGACTGTTGGTAAGATCGTCGCAGACTTGGGCTCTGATCAAGCGCTTTCTTGATCGTAGAAGGGCTGCAGTTGACCATTTCCGCCAGCGCACGCACCGAAGCCTTGCCTCGTGATCTAGGCCACCCACGCTTCTTCACGATTGCGAGTGCTTTGTGAGTTGCAGCCTCAACGCTGATTGGTTTTTTTGCTGAACCATCTGTTTTGGATTCAACCTCCGATGCCTGCGTCTGATCAACACGAAGCAATTGATCTGGCTGATTAATGTACAACCGGCACCCACTACACAACGGCTCAAGATCTTTAAACGCTTGAATCAGACGAGTCTTTCGATCCTCAATCAGTTCATCCTGCCCGCGGTTGATAGCTGCGCGGAAGATGTGATCACCCGGCTCTTCATGATCAGAGTAAAACACTGGCTCCTGATACTGATCGTTGATCGCAGCCAATGCATCGAAAGCTTTCTGTTTCGCAATGGTGAGTTCTTGGAGATCAATCAACTGAACCGCTTGTCGCGCCCGGAGCATGACACCGGACCACTTTGCCCACCAGATCCGATTGTCTATCCGGATGAAATCCAGATCTTCGCGTATCGATTGATCATGCCGATAATGCCATTCTTTACGCCATTGATCAACAGCGTAGAAAAAATGCTTCACAAAGCGTTGAACATCCCGGATCGCCCGTTCCGCTTCATCAAACCGATTCAAGCCTGGTTCATTACATGGTCGCCCGTCACCAGTCGGTATTCGGCTCTGTCGAGCAGACTTCACACTCCCATGACGAACGACATCGATCGCATGCCGTAATCGTTTGAGCACTCTTGGCGAGGGTTCATTCTTCTCATCCCAACCATCCTCAGCCCATGCGATCCAAGAACTCCCACCAAACTCTGGAAGGTCACCATCAACTTCAATCTCATACGGCGTATTCGCAAGCACTCCCATCTCATTGGTGACGACTTGCTCCTTATCAGGATCAGCCGCCGCGAGCATCACGAGAATCGCTCTGCGTGCCGACTGCTTGCGTTCTTCAACGGGGGCATTGCCTTCAAAGTCCAGATGGTTGTCATACACATGATTCTGAGGATACATGAAACACTGCACGGCGAATGCAAGCCGTTTAAATCGTTGAAACTCGAAAGTCTCCTCGACCGCATACTTTTCCCCCGGACCAAGGGGTATTTCATCATCTCTACAGACCAGCTGTTCTGAATAAATCTCGTCAAGCTGCTGCCCAGCATTCGCGAAGAGGTCTGATTCTTCTCTGACCAACGCTCTCGCGATGTGAAAGACACCATCTCTCATTGATGAATGATCTACTGAAACCATGTGTTCGCCTCTGTTTAAATCCTTGCTCTCCATAGCGTTCCTGCTCATGAGCCGGTACCCAGAAGCATACAACGATCAATGGGATCGCGCACAGATCATTCGCACTTTGATAGGTATTCGTGGACAAGTACGCGCGCCCGCGCGAAGCAGAATCCATGCCAACCCACCCAGAACCAAGAAAAAACAGCTTCAGGTCATCCAGTAAACACATCGAACGCGCGCATAATCTGTACTGACCTGATTGAGATTACTGATCACAGAACTCAAGATCGCCGATGAATGAAGCGGACTGATACCAGCCCGCCGTATCCCAATAAGCCTTCACCGCTATTGATTATTGGAACTTCTTGCGTTTGATGATTCGATCCTAAAGAGTGCATTTTCTGAAACTCATGGAATACAACCGGGCTGCTGCCAGTTATACTCACACCGGTTGACGGCTCCGTATCAGCCGAGTACAGTCTGAATCATGCTGACCCGTATCTTCGTCCCCATCGCGATGTTCCTCCTCTACTGCACCAGCAGCAGCGCGATCGAAGGGTCATCTCATCAGCACTCAGCATCGCAGACACGCAACTCACAGGTCCATGTCCACATAGACCAACACTGTGGTGTTGCCCATCTACACACGCATTCAAGCCCGAATGCTCCCGACACAATCAATCCGCATCACGCATGCGAAGAAGAACATGACTCCGACGACCATTGCTGCGTCGATCATCACGAGTCGGAATCCAAACCAGTCGCATCGCTTGTGAATCCACAAGACCGTCCCACCGATGCCACTCCAGCGGCGCTTCCAAACCTCTCCCCAGTGCTCCAGACCGTCCCCAGCACACCAACCCGCTGGTTGCCTGTGCGCCAGCGCCCCCCGGATCATCTCGTGCTCCTGCGCACATTTGTTATGCTCAACTGACCCAGCACGCCTTGCGTGTTGTATGCCGTCGCCCTATGTCGTCCTCTAGACATGCCGACGCTCTTGTCTCGTTGTCATTCACAAATGGAGCACTTCAGTGCAGTATATCCCCACCCCCCGCTCGCTCATGCTGGGGCTCGTGCTGGTCATCTTATCCGGTTGCCAGACCTATCAACCAAGACCACTCGACCCACAGTCACACCTGGAAGCGTTCTCAGCGCGATCAGTCCATGACCAGTCCCTCAAGACCTTCATCGACTCGCTTGACAACCCGAGCCAAAACAACCGCGCGATCGATTCAAGCCCCTACGACCCCTCCGACGGCATCTCCCTGAACGAAGCCGAACGCATCGCGCTGTATTACAACCCCGACCTCCGAATTGCAAGACTCCAAGCGGGTCTCGCGTCCGCTGACGCTACACACGCCGGTATTTGGGATGACCCCAGTCTCAACTTCGATGCTCTTCGCATTACCGATGGAGGAAACACCCCCTGGATCATTGGTGGTTCACTCTCCATTACCATCCCCATCTCAGGGAGACTCAGAACCGAGAGAGCACGAGCCGATGCCCAGACCAAAGCGTCCCTCTCTGCGATCGCTCAAGCCGAATGGAACACACGCATCGAGCTGCGCAGAGTATGGAACCAATGGAGTGCCGCTCATCTCCGCGCCCAGCGCAACGAGCATCTCCTTGAATCCATCATCGGTCTCGCATCCTCAACAACAAAGCTCGCCCAAGCCGGTGAACTCCCCTCGACACAAGCACTCCTCTTCGAGATCGAGCGCGTCAGCCACATCCAGTCGATCGCAAGACACCGCGTCCAAGCAACGATGCTCAAGCACAAACTGCACGCGATCATGGGTCTCCCTTCTGAAGCGGAAGTGGAACTGACCCCCGCGATCTCCACTGATCCCGTTGCATCACCGCCGAGGTTCGAGCACATCGTTGAGCACCATCCATCGCTCTTGCAACTGCGTGACGAGTACGCGATCAGCGAAGCCTCGCTCCTCCACGAGATCCGCAAGCAGTACCCCGATCTGACTATTGGCCCTGCGTATGAATCCGAGCAAGGCGAATCCCGCATTGGTCTCGTCGCCGGCATCCCACTTCCCATCCTCAACTCCAACAAACAAGGCATCGCCCGCGCCCGAGCCCAAAGAGAACTCGCGCGTGGTGTCTACGAAACACAGCTCGAAAGACACCGAAGCGCTTTGGCCGTCGCACTTCTTAACGCAAACAGCGCCCAGCGGCAACGCACCCAGATGGAATCCACACTCGTCCCGCTCGTTGACAAGCAGCTCACCGATGCCCAGCGTCTCCTCGAACTCGGAGAGAGCGACGGGCTCGTCCTCCTTGAATCGCTCCAACGCGCCGGACAAACAACCAACGAGATCATCGACGCTCGTCTCGCTGAAGCAATGGCAACCACCGAGCTCGAAGCACTGATTGGACTAATCCCTTCCACCCAACTGCCCCCCAGCACCCACGCCCAACCCATAAACAACCCCACCACACCGGAGGGAACAGAATGAACACCACCGCGACAAGTAAACCAATGATCGCCGCATTGACCGCACTCATGCTGATGCTCAGCGCCTGCACAAAGGAGCATGCACCACACGAGCAAAGTACACAAGACGAGCACAGCGAACCGTCACAAGCCAACCCGAACCTCGTAGAGATCCCACCAAGCGTCCGGACCAACCTCGGGATCACTTTCTCAAAGGTCCAACGCCGCTTGATCCAGAGCACCATCCGTATCCCAGGCGCCTTTGAACTCCAGCCTCTCGCACGACGCGAATACCGGATGACACTCCCAGGCCACATCGAACTGGCCGTGGATCAGTACGACCATGTCGAAGAGGGCGACCTGCTGTTCCGATTCAAGTGCACCCACTGGCCCGAACTCCAGCACGAGATCATCCTTGCTGAACAGGAAATCGAGTCCGCACAGTCCGTGATCGAAGTCGTCGAAGCTCGGATGACCGAAGCACAGCAGCGACTCACCAACCTCCGCCAGCGCCTCGAATCCCTGAGCAACGCACAGGTCCGGAACGCCGAGCTCGAAGCACAAGCAAGCGAGATCGAAGCGTCCCTACCAAGGCTCCGAGCTGAACTCAGTCAATCACTGACCCAGATCAACAACGCCAAACGAACCCTCGAACACGCGCTCCATCGCGCCTCCGTTGTCAGCGGCGTCGAAGAATCTAAACTCGTTGCCCCAATCCAATACGAAGGCACTACCGTACCAACCTACCTCGTTATCGACTGGATCGAGATTCACGCCCTTCGTTCAGGGATCGTTGAAGCCCTCCACCTCACCGACGGCGCATACGCTGAATCGCCCACACTCGTCCTCTCTACGATCAATCCAGACCAAGTCCGTTTCCGTGCTCAAGCCCTTCAAGCAGACCTCCCACGCCTCTCAAACGCAAGCACCGCACGCATCGTCCCCCCCATCGCTCCGGGGATCGATCCCGCAGACAGCGTGAAATCCAGCGCTCAGCTCGGTCTCGAAGCACATCCCGAACAACGGACCGTCACAGTCTTAGCAACCCCAGCAAGCACACGATCCTGGATCCGTCCAGGAGTGAGCGCCTTCCTCGAAGTCGTCATTGAATCAAGCGAAGGATCAACACTCGCGATCCCACGATCCGCGATTGTCCGTGATGGTATCGAGCATGTCTACTTCCGCCGCGACCCCAAAGACCCCAACCGGGTCATCCGCACCAAAGCCGACATGGGTGTCGATGACGGCCGATGGGTCGCTATCAAATCCGGACTTGGACCAAACGATGAAGTCGTACTCCAAGGCGCTTACGAGCTCAAACTCGCAACCCAGCAATCCGGCGATCAACAACAGGGCGGGCATTTCCATGCCGACGGCACTTTCCACAACGAAGAAGAAGATTAAGGAGCACGAACCATGCTAAAGAAACTCATCAGGTTCTCGCTCGATAACGCAGCCCTCGTGCTGCTGATGAGCCTCGTCCTGCTCGCGTTGTCTGCCTACCAGCTCCCCAAGACACCCGTCGATGTTTTCCCAGAGCTCAACGCCCCGACCGTCGTGGTGATGACCGAATCCCCAGGTCTCGCTGCTGATGAAGTCGAGCAGTATGTCACATTCCCGATCGAAACTTCAGTCAACGGCATCCCAGGCGTCCGCCGAGTGCGAACCACCAGCGCCATCGGTCTGTCGATTGCGTACATCGAGTTCGACTGGGGCGCGGATATCTATCGCGCCAGACAGCTCGTATCTGAACGCCTCGACACCATCCGCGAGGATCTCCCACCTGACGCCCACGCCGAGATGACCCCAATCTCAAGCATCACCGGCGAGATCATGCTCCTAGCAGTCTCATCCCCAGACACGACCGCCCCCCCGATGGAACTCCGCGCCTACGCAGAATATGACCTCCGCAACAAACTCCTCGCAATCCCCGGAGTCTCACAAGTCGCCGTGATCGGAGGCGAACTCCCAGAATATCAGGTGCTTGTCGAACAAGAGAAACTGCGTCTCTACGACCTGAGCATAGACAATGTCATCGCAGCTGCTGGAGCATCCCACAGCACCCTCAGCGCCGGCTATCTCGCAGATGTAGACCATCTCGAACTCCCGATCCGCCAGAGTGGACGAGTGCGTTCCGCAAGCGACATCTCCGGAACAGTGATCAAGTACCACGCAGGCGCTCCGGTCACCATCGGGCAGGTCGCGCGTGTCCAACTCGGCCCTGCCCTCAAGCGTGGAACCGGAGCTGACGCCGGGAACCCAGCGGTGGTCATGACCATCAAGAAAGCTCCTGGGACCAACACACTCACCATCACCGATGAGATCGACACGATGCTCGATGCCCTCGAACCCTCACTCCCAGAGGGAATCAGCATCAACAGACAGATCTTCCGTCAAGCGGACTTCATCAATCTATCGATCACCAATGTCGTGCACGCCCTGCGCGATGCCGCGATCATCGTCTCGATCATCCTGATCTTGTTCCTGCTCAATGTCCGAACAACGCTCATCACGCTCACCGCTCTCCCCTTGTCGCTTGCAATGACACTCTTATTTCTGGACTGGATCGGAGAGACCATCAATGTCATGACCCTCGGCGGACTCGCGATCGCTGTCGGATCACTTGTGGACGATGCAATCATTGATGTCGAGAACGTGTTCCGCAGATTGAAACAGAACGGATCAAAGCCCGAGAGCGAACGACTCCCGAGTCTCCGAGTGATCTTTGATGCCAGCAATGAGATCCGTCCCGCAATGGTGTTCGCGACCGCCATCATCGCTCTCGTCTTTCTACCACTGTTCTTCCTCGAAGGCATCGAAGGACGATTCTTCCGTCCGCTCGGGATCGCATTTGTCGTATCTATCCTTGCATCGTTGCTCGTAGCACTCACCGTCACACCAGCGATGTGTCGATTCATGCTCAAAAGCGATCCCAATGACAATGCACACCGCGACGGCCTGCTTGTCCGATCATTGAAAAGTGTGTATGAACGCGCAATCCGTACAGCACTGCACTTCCGCAAAACCGTCTTGACGCTTGCTGCAATCGCGACCGCCACATCAATCCTGCTCGCCTCGACCTTCGGGACATCATTCCTCCCAGAGTTTAACGAGGGCACCTTCACCGTGTTTGTCTCAGCCCCTCCAGGCACCTCCCTGGTCGCAAGCGATCGACTCGCCGCTTCACTCGAAAAGCAACTCATCGAAGCCCAAGGCGTCCGCAGCGTCACACGCAGGACAGGACGCGCAGAACGCGACGAACACGCCGAACCTGTGAGTAACTCTGAGATCGAGATCACGGTTGAACCTGGATACTCAAAGAACGAAGTCCGATCTCGGATACGATCCATCCTCGACGCTGTCCCAGGCATCACCACAAGTATAGGACAGCCCATCGAGCACCGCTTGAGTCACATCCTCTCGGGAACACCCGCTGCCATCGCGATCAGTGTGTATGGAGATGATCTCGACACTCTGCGAGTGATTGCCAAAGAAATCGAGTCCGAACTCAAAGCACTCCCTGGAGCGCGTGATGTCTCAGCCAATCGAGAGATCATGATTCAATCACTCCCTGTCGAGTACCAACCAGCACAACTCGCCGCGTACGGGCTCACCCCCCAGTCCGCAGCCGAGCAAGTGAGGAACACGATCTTCGGGGTAGAAGTTGCCGAGGTCAACGAAGGAGTACGCCGCTATGGGCTCGCTGTGCGACTCGAAGAAACCGAACGCGATAGTGTCCAAGATCTCAAGAGTCTGATCTTGCGTGGTCAAGGTGGAGCACTCGTTCGTCTCGAACAGGTCGCTGTCATCGGTCCTGAAATGTCATCAAACCTCATCGCCCGTGAGAATGCACAGCGAAAAGCGGTGATCTCACTCAATGTAGCCGAAGGGTCGAATCTCGGACACCTGGTCGAGCAAGTCCGTGAACGAGTTGATCCCATTATTCAAAACTATGGCTATACAGTGAAATACGGCGGCCAATTTGAGGCACAGCAGTCTGCATCACGCACCATCGGGTTACTCAGCGCCGTAGTAGTCATAGTGATGCTCGCTCTCTTGAACCTCGCCATCGGTTCAATCCGTGTTGCACTTCTCGTCTTGGTGAACCTACCGCTCGCCCTCATCGGAGGGATCCTTGCAATCTTTATGACGGAGTCTCCCAATCCTCTATTGAACTTTGCCGCACTCTTCGGCATCGGGAGTTATACAGCACCGGTGATCTCCATCGCCAGTCTCGTCGGATTCATCACGCTCTTTGGTATTGCGGTACGCAATGGCATCCTGCTGGTCAACCACTACAAACATCTCACAGTTGAAGACGATGTACCATTGTATGAAGCGATCGTACAGGGATCACTTGAACGACTCGTCCCGATCCTGATGACCGCCCTCACTGCTGCACTGGCGCTCATCCCGATTATCCTCAAAGGCGAGAAACCGGGCAATGAGATCCTCGCTCCGCTTTCTGTAGTTATTCTGGGAGGTTTACTCACCTCGACCTTCCTCAATCTGATCGTCGTACCAGCGGGGTACGCCGCCATCCATCGCGTCCGTCGAACAACGGGAACAGAAACTAGTTCCTAATTCCATAGGAGTTTTATCAAATGAAAACGAAACCAATCACAGTCCTTTCCCTCGTCCTTGGACTCGCGCTCTCAATGAATGCATGCACTGAACAAAGCAGTTCATCAAGTAGCCACTCGCATGGCGACGAGACCCATTCCCACGCAGAAGACAATCATGCAGCAGAAGACATACATGAATCAATCCCGCTCGGATCAATGATGATCAACGACTTCACAGTCGAACTCGCACAAGGTCACGGTGCAGTACACGCTGGTGAAGAGGAGCACCTCATTGTGAAGTTGCAAAGTAGCGAGGATGAAGTACTCGCTATTCGTGCTTGGATTGGGACTGAGGATAAGACTCAATCGTTTGTAGGCAAGGGCGAATACTCCGCTGATAGGGATGTGTACGATGTCCACATGATCGCTCCCCAGAGCCTTGATCCCGATGCAATGTGGTGGGTCGAGCTGGAGTTGCGAGATGGGACGATCAAGACGGGATCGATGAAAGTAATCCAATAAGCAGGTCACTTAGGCAATATTCTGTCTTCTATTCAACAAATACCATTCTCTCAATATTGAGGAATACTGAGCTGAGGAGAAGCATTGCTTTTGATGAAACAGCCAGATATGGTGTATAGGCTCTACTAGAGCGGAGCGTTATGATCCGATGGTTCACACTCATCCTGTTCTCCCTAGGCGTGCTACACGCTTCGGGGATCGCGCTGCCTCGTGCGGCGGGTGACGACTGCGCCACGATCTGCGGCTCACACGAAGCGCCTCAAGTCGTGATCACTCCGTCGTGCTGCCCATCCCAGAGCACAGAGACCAAGAGCATGCAAACCCAGAGCGACGAGTATTGTCCGATGAGCAACGGGCCGTGCACTTGCGGGATCAGCTCGAATGATGATCATGCTCCAGATGCGCCGATGCCTGCTCCTCAGCGGGAGCGACAGAGCGTGCAGATGATGCGTGGTCCGCCGCTGACGATCCAGATCATCAACACCGATACTCCCAAGCGTCTGATCCCGGTCGCACTGACCGGCTCGATCCGCTCGCGGTTCACACACAACCAAGTCCAAGCAATCCTGGGTGTCTGGAGACGATAGAGACCCGACCTGTAGGGAAGGTACGCGCACTGCGAACCGATCCCCAGTCGAATCTCTTCCGTTCCAACTCACACCAGGACCCTTGTTATGCACAGATCCATCCTGCTCGCGTGCGCCTCTTCATTGATGCTCACAAGCTGCACGAGCGACCCGCTTTCGCCGCGCCCGGCGCATGCACTGACTCGATCGCTCGACGACACTCTCAGCGCTGAGCCTGTCCCGTCTCGATTCAGAGACGACGCACGCTCCGAAGAATCAACACACAGAATCAGCGAGATTGTCACAGCGGATACATCCCCCGATGACATCGTGCAGCTCGCGCTGTACCGATCCCCCGAACTCGAGAGCGCGTACCAGCAATGGGTCGCGATGTCCGAGCGTGTCCCTCAAGCGAGGGCGCTTCCGGATCCACGATTGAATATCGGGTTCTTTGCCAACGAGGTCGAGACACGCGTTGGTGCTCAACAAGCGCGGATCGGGATCTCTCAGCAGCTCCCTTGGTCCGGGAAGCTGCGTGCGTCGGAGGAAGCCGCGGCTGCAGAAGCGCGTGCGGCATGGGTCCGCTATACCGCGATCGAACGATCCATCACCCGACGAGTCGTGACCGCTCTCTACATGCTCCACGAACTGGACGCGACCATCGAGATCACGCGCGAGAGCCTTGAGCTGCTGTCATCGTTCGAGGACTCGATCCGCTCGCGTTTCCGCGTCGGAGGAGGGTCGCACCCCGCACTTGTGCGCACGCAAGTCGAGCTGGGGATGCTCGAAGACCGACTGGTTTCGCTGGGATCCGCGCGATCAACGCTCGTTGCACAGCTCAACGCACTGCTTGATCGCTCGCATGATTCCACGATCCCAGTGCTCAGCGAGCTCCCTGTCCCGATCCTCGATACTTCGCTCCAAACGCTGATCGCACAGAGCGAACGCACCAACCCAACGCTCGTAGCACTCAGCGAACGCATCAGCGCACAGCAGTCGCGCACCAAGATCGCGCGATACGCGAGCAAACCCCAGCTCACGCTCGGCGTCGAGACCATCTTCACAGACGACGCAAGCAATCCGAGCATCGCTGAGAGCGGAGACGATCCGCTGCTACTGACCTTCAGCGTGAACCTCCCGATCTGGCGCGACAAGTACGACGCGCAGGTCCAAGAGTCCATCGCTCAACGCCTCGCACTCGCGCATGAACGCCAGTCCACACGCAACGACCTGAGCACACGAATCGTCCAGTCGCACTTCGACTACACCGACGCACAGCGTCGAGTGGAACTCTACGAGCACACCCTCATCCCCAAAGCAACCGAATCCATCCGCACAACCCTCGCGTCCTTCCGCACGGGTTCAGAGGGCTTCACCGACCTGCTCGACGCTCAAAGAACACTGCTCGAGTTTCAGCTCAACGCGCTCCGCGCACGCACAGCGCAAGGGGTCGCGTTGGCGCAGCTCCATGAGTTGATCGGGATCACCAACGCGAGTGTCGAGCAGTCCATCACCAGACCTATCCAGCCACTGGAGAACGAGCAATGAAATCACCACGCATCCCCGCACCTGTCCTCTGGATCTGGAATCACACCGCCGCGTTTGTCGCGTTGGTGCTGATCGCACTTGCGTTCATCGTTGGGATCCGATTGGGAACCACGCCCGACCCTACTGCCAGTCCCCCCTCACATGCACACGAGAACGCGGGAAGTGTCAGTGACAGTGGTGACATGACCAGTGACAGTACTCCCCAGATGTACACCTGCTCGATGCATCCAAGCGTACGGCTCCCTGATCCGGACGCGAAGTGCCCCATCTGCTTTATGGAGCTGATCCCAGTCCGAGACAATGACACGGGTGATCCCAACACCCTGGTCCTCTCAGAGTCAGAAACCGTCTCGGCCCGCGTCCAAACAACTAGGGTCTCGCGCTATGTCCCAACCAGCACCATCCGACTCTTCGGGAAAGTCCGCATGGACGAGACCACTGTTGAACGCATCAGCGCCTACTTCCCAGGACGCATCGAAACTTTGTACGCAAACTTCCTCGGTTCTCGCGTCAACCAAGGCGACCACCTCGCGGAGATGTACTCCCCCGAACTCCTCACCGCGTTCGAGGAGCTCAGGCAGACCGCTCACGCCGCAGAGCGATCGTCTTCAATGAGCGAGATCGTGCGTGAGAGTTCAGTGGAGACGCTCAACGCTTCGCGCGATCGGTTGCGACTCTTTGGGATCGATCCCGATCTCATCGAGCGGATCGAGAACGATGGATACGACGAGGACACCTTCAGCATCGATGCACCACGCGGCGGGACCATCACCCACATCGCTTCTCAGGAAGGCGCGTATGTCCAGACCGGGGATCCCATCCTGACCATCGCGGATCTCACCCACCTCTGGATTGACCTCCAAGCCTACGAATCTCAGATCAGCAAGATCCATTGGGGTCAACGCGTTGGATTCAGTGTCGAGTCGCATCCTGGAGAGCTGTTCGAGGGACGCGTCTCGTTTATCGATCCGATGATCGATCCATCGACCCGGACCGCTGCGGTCAGAGTTGCGTTTGAGAATCCCCGACGCATACTCAAGCCGGGCATGTTCGCGAGCGCGACCATCAGCGTCCCACTCGATGGCAACCACCGATCCATCGCTCCAGAAATCCAAGGCCGATGGGTCTGCCCGATGCATCCGACAGAGATCCACGACGATCAGGGAACATGTACGATCTGCGAGATGGACCTCGTCCCAGTCGAGTCACTCATCGAGCAATCACAGGAGCATGCACAGTCAACGCCCCCGCTTGTAGTCCCATCGAGCGCCGTCCTTTTTACCGGCACCCGATCGGTCGTCTATACCCAGACCGATGACGAGAACGGATTCCGCTACACACCAGTCGAGGTGACTCTCGGACAACGCGCCGATGACGCGTACATCGTGCTCGATGGTCTCAAAGAACACGACCGCGTCGTGACCCAAGGCGCGTTCAGGATCGACAGCGCGATGCAGATCGCGTCCAAACCAAGCATGATGTCGATGAAATCCGAATCCAATGACACCACTGTCACTGCCACCTCCCTGCCTAGCACATTCAAAACGGGGGTTACTGACAGTGTCAACGCATACCTCGATGCGCAAGAAGCTCTCGCAGACGATGACCTCGATGCGTTCAACACCCACGCACAACAGCTCATCAGTGTGCTTGATTCGATCGCAACCGACGGACTCCTCGGAGAAGACCTGAGCATCTGGCGCAGAGCATCGCGTGATCTGCGACCAAACGCTCCCTACGACGACATCGAGCGAGCACGCGCCGACTTCGAACCAATGAGCAACGCGGTCTTCACGCTCATCGATCAGTTTGGTACTCCAGAAGACGCAGCGGTCCATGTCGCGTATTGCCCAATGGCGTTCGACTTTGAAGGAGCCGACTGGCTCCAGCGCACAACCACCATCGACAACCCCTACTTCGGATCCTCCATGCTCCAGTGCGGCGAGATCCTCCGCACCATCACATCAACTCACAACCACGGGGGTGACTGAGATGAACACCCAAGCTCACCCAAGCCTCCTGGGACGCATCGTCCGCTTCTGTCTGACTCAGAAACTCGTGGTCGCGATCCTCTTAACAGGGATGGTCTTCTGGGGAGTCCTCGTCGCCCCCTTCGACTGGTCGATCGGGAATCTTCCGCGCGACCCTGTCCCAGTTGACGCGATCCCCGACATCGGAGAGAACCAACAGATCGTCTTTACCGAATGGGCCGGACGCAGCCCACAAGACATCGACGACCAGATCTCCTACCCGCTCACCGTCGCGCTCATGGGTATCCCAGGCGTCAAAGACATCCGCTCCTATTCCGTCTTCGGATTCTCAACCATCTATGTCGTCTTCGAAGAAGACATCGAGTTCTACTGGTCCCGCTCGCGCGTCCTCGAAAAACTCAACGCGCTCCCTGCAAACACCCTCCCCACCAGCGTCTCCCCGATGCTCGGCCCCGACGCAACCGCACTCGGACAAGTCTTCTGGTACACCCTCGAAGGACAAGACGACCAGGGGAACCCGACCGGTGGATGGGACCTCGATGAGCTGCGAACCATCCAGGACTTCAATGTCAAGTACCTCCTCTCAGGTGTCCAATGCGTCTCGGAAGTCGCCTCCATCGGAGGATTCGTCCGCGAGTACCAGATCGATGTAAACCCCGACGCGATGCGAGCTACCGGGATCACACTCCCGCAGGTCATCAGCGCAGTGCGCCAATCCAACCTTGATGTCGGAGCGCGGACCATCGAGGTCAACCGCGCCGAGTATGTCGTTCGTGGGATCGGGTTCATCGAATCCGTCGAAGACCTGCAGAACACCGCGATCGTCGCTCGTGATGGTCAACCCATCCTTCTCACCCAGATTGCAGAGGTCGGGACCGGTCCAGCACTTCGACGAGGGGTCCTGACCAAGGAAGGCTCCGAAGCCGTCGGAGGCGTGGTCGTCACCCGATTCGGTGAGAACCCGATGGCCGCGATAGAACGCATCAAATCCAAGATCAACGAAATCGAGTCGGGACTCCCATCCAAAGTCCTCGAAGACGGCACCGAATCCCGCGTCACCATCGTCCCCTTCTACGACCGATCCGGACTCATCAACGAAACACTCGAAACACTCAACTCCGCGATCAAGCAGCAGGTTCTCATCACGCTAATCGTCGTCATCCTCATGGTCATGCACCTGCGTTCAAGCATCCTCATCGGAGCGATGCTCCCCATCGCAGTGCTGGGAACTTTCATTGGGATGAAACTCTTCAGTGTCGATGCCAACATCGTCGCACTCTCAGGGATCGCGATCGCGATCGGGACCATCGTGGACATGGGGATCGTCCTCTCCGAAAACATGCTCCGCAAGCTCGAGGATGCAGCAGAAGACACATCCAGACTCGAAACCATCTACGAAGCAACCATGGAAGTCGGAGGCGCGGTCCTGACAGCGGTCGCAACCACCATCGTTGGATTCCTCCCAGTGTTCACGATGACGGCTGCTGAGGGAAAGCTGTTTAAGCCCCTCGCGTACACCAAGACCTTCGCGCTGATCGCATCGATCGTGATCGCGCTGACGATCCTTCCAAGCATCGCTCATGTGCTGCTCGGATGGTCACCACGCAAGGGAGTGATCGCACGCATCGCGAAGTCCTCAGCAGCTCGTGTTCTTGTGTGGTCCATCAACATCATCATCGTGCTGCTTGTGCTGATACTCCTGACTCGCTCCTGGGAGCCCATCGGTCCTGAGCCTGGACTGATAGGAAACGCGCTGCTGATTGCGCTGCTCATCGCGTTGCTGCTCGGAGTGTTCTGGATCGTCCGTCTCGCGTTCCCGCGCGTGCTTCATTGGACACTCCGTCATAAGCTCGTGTCGATGCTCCCAGTCCTCGGCCTCGTCCTGACAGGCGCAAGCGTCTGGCTCGGATTCGACCGCGTCTGGGGATGGTTGCCCGATCGTCTCCGCGCTACCCAACCGATGGTCCAGCTCGCCCACGACTTCCCAGGCATGGGCTCCGAGTTCATGCCCGCACTCGACGAGGGCGCGTTCTTGTACATGCCCACAACAATGCCCCACGCATCGATCGGGGAAGCGACCGACATCCTCAAGGAACTCGATCGTCGCATCATGTCCGTCCCAGAGGTCAAAAGCGCAGTAGGCAAGATCGGACGCGTCGATTCCCCCCTCGATCCCGCGCCGATCTCGATGGTCGAAACAATCATCGAGTACCAGAGCGAGTACATCGTCGATGAGCACAACCGACGGATCCTGTTCGCATACGACGCTGATCACGATGAGTTTCTCCGCAACGAGCAAGGCAACCTCATCCGGAATGACGAAGGCAAGCCCTATCGACAGTGGCGCGATGAGATCGATTCACCCCAAGCAATCTGGGACGAGATCGTCGAAGCCGCGCAGATGCCGGGACTCACCAGCGCGCCCAAACTCCAGCCCATCGAAACACGCATCGTCATGCTCCAGTCTGGATTCCGCGCCCCGATGGGAATCAAGGTCTTCGGCCCATCACTCGAATCTATCGAATCCTTCGGATACCAGCTCGAGAACCTGCTCAAGCAGATCCCCTCTGTCCAACCCGCAGCCGTCTTTGCCGATCGTGTTGTAGGCAAACCCTACCTCGAGATCGAGATCAACCGCGAGAAGATCGCACGCTACGGCCTGCAGATCGCAGACATCCAAGAAGTCATCGAGGTCGCGATCGGAGGCAAGACCCTGAGCATGAGCGTTGAGGGACGCGAGCGATACCCCATCCGTGTCCGCTATCAACGCGAACTGCGTGACCAACCGGACACACTGACCGATACCCTCATCGCAACACCACAAGGCGCGCAGATCCCGCTCCGCGAGTTCGCAGACATCATCTACAAGCGAGGGCCTCAGATGATTAAGAGCGAGGACACCTTCCTTGTTTCTTATGTGTTGTTCGATAAGCAACCCGGATACGCTGAGGTCCGCGTGGTTGAGGATGCACGCGATTACATCAACGCGAAGATCGACTCCGGAGAACTCAGCGTTCCGCATGGAGTGACCTTCGAGTTCGCAGGCGCATACAAGAACCAGGTCCGCGCCTCCAAGACACTCGCGATCGTTCTTCCGCTGTCACTCGTGGTCATCTTCCTGCTCATCTACTTCCAGTTCAAGCGTGTGAGCGTCACCATGATGATCTTCTCAGGAGTCTTCGTCGCATGGTCCGGTGGATTCCTGATGCTCTGGCTCTACGCCCAGCCCTGGTTCATGGACTTTGAACTGCTGGGAACCAACATGCGTGAGCTGCTCCAGATCCGCGAGTACAACCTCAGCGTCGCGGTCTGGGTCGGGTTCCTCGCGCTCTTCGGGATCGCAACCGACGACGGCGTCGTCATGGCAACCCGCATCGAGCAATCCATGCGCGAAGATCAACCTCAATCAATCGAAGCCATCCGCGCCAGCATCGTGACAGGTGGTCGGCTCCGCATCCGCGCCGCGGTCATGACCAGCGCTACCACAATCCTCGCGCTGCTACCAGTGCTCACCAGCACCGGTCGCGGCTCAGACATCATGATCCCCATGGCCATCCCCACCTTCGGAGGCATGGCCGTCGCATCAATTACCTGGTTCGTCGTGCCCATCCTCTATAGCTGGTGGGCCGAGTCCAGATTCCGTATTCACAACACACTCGGACAATCCGAGCAAACACAAAGGAGTTCATCATGAACGCAACACTACTCGCTTCGATCGTTTCCTGCACCTGCTGCGCCGGGTTCACCATCGCCCAGGATGGTCATGACAACCACGCCCATCACGCCCATGCTCAAAGCAATACCCCCATCAACGCGATGTGCCCGATCGGCAAGGAACCCATTGTCGATGGTGTCCCAACAATCCAGTACAAAGGCAAGACCATCGCGTTCTGCTGTCCAGGTTGCGACCAAGTGTTCATGAACTGGGACGAATCAAAGCGTGATGCGTTCGTTGCTCTCGCTCAAGCAGGAAACGAACCGGGAGAGGCTCATGCTGAAGCAATCCCCGACACAGCAACTCCAATCAAGAGCCAACCCTACACCCTCTCCACCTGCCCAGTTTCAGGTGAACCCCTCGGCTCGATGGGTGACCCAATCATCAAAGAGTACGACGGCCGAGAGGTTCGTCTTTGCTGCAAAATGTGCGTCTCCAAGTTTGAGAAGAACACAGACGCGTATTTCAAGAAGATCGACGAGAAGATGATCGCTGACCAGATGCCCTACTACCCGATGACCACCTGCGCCATCTCAGGAGAGCCCCTCACTGAAGACGGCGAAGACATCGCGATCAACCTCATCCACGCGAACCGGCTCGTGCGCCTCTGCTGCACAATGTGCGTGAAGGATTTCAAGAAAGATCCAGCAGCATACATCGCAAAGATTGACCAAGCAGCCGCAGACGCTCAGCGGGAAGATTACCCCCTCGACAAGTGCATGATCGGCGGAAAGCTGGGATCAATGGGCGAACCCTCCGAGATCGTCCTCGCGGGAAGACTCGTCCGCTTCTGCTGCTCGATGTGCGAACCCAAGGTGATCGAGAATCCCGCTAAATACCTCAACCAACTCGATGAGGCATGGGCGAAGCAGAACCCATAATCAGCAAATCTTCATTCCCACAACAATCAAGGTCGCATCCCGACCATCAACGGAGCAAAGAACAACCCAATCCAGCTGTCACACAGCCACACGAAATGGAGAACAGAATGGAAACTGAAGAGCACCACGACACACTTAAACAGCACGGATCACCCTACCTCCGATTCACGGCCATGATCACAACCTCTATGGTTGTGATGTTCTTCCTGATGTATCTCCACTCATACGACATCCTTGCCCACGCTTGGTTCAGCGAGACCCGTCTCTTCATGACGCTGATCATGGGAGGAGGGATGATCTTCGTCATGCTCTTGTTCATGCTCAAAATGTACACAAGCAAAGCAAAGAACACGGCCGTCATTGCCATCGCGTTCCTCCTTCTCGCAGGAGGGATCGCGTTGGTCCGCTCGCAGATCACCGTCACTGGGACGGACTACATGGAGGGGATGATCCCCCACCACTCCATCGCGATACTGACAAGCGAGCGAGCAGATATCAAGGACGCCCGCGTTCGGAAGCTCGCAGATAAAATCATCGAAGCACAGCTTCGTGAAATCAAAGAAATGGAATGGCTGATCGCAGACATCAAAGCCAACGGCATCGCAACCACCGAATCGGAAGCCGAAGCTCGAGCGATACCAGAATTTAATCCAAAATAACGGTGACAAACATGCTCAATCTCATGAGCACCAAATGGACAACAAAACATGAGTACTCAATACCAACTGACCATCCAAGGCATGCACTGCAGCAGCTGCGAAAACAAAATCCGTGACGCGCTCGCGAAGATTGACGGCCTAAACACCGATGCAATCTCAGCAAAGTCCGGGAATGCTACACTCCATGCGCCAACCAATGTCTCTGAGCAAGCAATCAGGGAAGCGGTCGAGAACGCAGGGTCCTATCAAGTTACCAAAATCGAACAAACTGATCTTGATACTCCATCAAAGCAAAATCCACACCAAACCAGTCCGGCATCACAGGAAGAGGCAGCGGAGAGTCTGTACCCACTGTTCATGATCGTCGGGTTCATCGCTGGAGTCACGGTGCTTGTCGCATGGTCAACGCAACGCTGGGAAATCGAACCCATGATGCGCCATTTCATGGCCGGGTTCTTCATCGTGTTCTCATTCTTCAAGCTGCTCGACCCTCCAGGCTTCGTCTCCGCATACCGTGGATACGACCTCATCGCACGCAGATCCAAAGCTTGGGCATGGAGCTACCCCTTTGTGGAACTCGGACTCGGCGTGATGTATCTCATGGCCTGGGCACCGGTGACAACAAACATCATCACACTCATCCTCATGCTCATCGGTGCTGCAGGTGTGCTCAAAGTACTGCTCAACAAACAAGCGATCCGATGCGCATGCCTTGGAACAGCACTCAATCTGCCCATGACCAAAGTCACGCTCGTCGAGGACCTGACCATGGCTCTGATGGCTGGAGGCATGCTAATCCTGATTGCATAAGTTGCCTCAATCCTCTGAGAGTTTCCGAATCTGCTGTTCAATGTGATCTCTGAGTTCACAAATGGATTGAGGATTGATCCGATCGATCAATGAGATCCAGCATTGTAGAGTTTTTACCGATTGCGCCCAATCTGCGCCGCATTCTGCGCCCCTATGATCGGATATTGGGCCTTGGGGCACCTCAGACGCAGTAGTTCGAGTCCCTCCAGGCCCATTGCAATAGCAGCATTCATCATCCAAACCCGCTGCCCCCCACCAATCACACACCCCGGGGACACTCGTGAACGAACAAGCACCCGAAATCTTCAAACTCGTCCAAGCCAAGGGGCCCGTGAAGATGGACCCCATCTCGATGACCGATGGCGAAATCAAGACACTCGGACGATCCTCCTCGTGCGAGATCCCGCTCGAGGACCCCGACGCGTCCATCTCTCGTAGACACATCGAAATCTCTCAGCACAAGGGACACTGGTCAGCCACCGATCTTGGATCACGCAACGGCACCCAACTCAACGGCACCAAACTCCTCCCGGACTTCCCCACCGCCCTCAAGCACGGCGATGTCATCCGGCTCGGATCCTGGGTCTTCCGAGTCAGCACCAACGCAAACGATTCGATCACACACGATTCGACCATGATCAACACACTCAACGACACCTCAGACTCAACCGGTCTCGTTGAAAAGGTCCGCGCCGAACCACTCGCCAACCTCGCGAGCCACCGACTCGCGATCCTCCTCGAATGCGCCGATCAAATCCACAGTTCGACCACCCTCGAGCAAGCCGCTCAGGTCGCACTCCACGCGATGGTCGAATCCACCGGATTCTCTCGCGCCGCGTTCCTCATCCCATCCGAAGAACCCGATCAATACGAAACGATCGCCTTCCAATCCAAAAACCCGCTCGATGAGGTCAGCTCCGTCGATTTCTCCCAGTCTCTCCTCATGAGCGCCAGCGAGGGTGAGGTGGTCCGACTGTCTGGGACCGGGAACCAAGCCGACTACGGCCAGAGCATCGCTGAGCTCGACATCCACTCCGCGCTATGCGTCCCCGTCATGGTCGACGACAGCCCGATCGGATTCGTCTACCTCGACGCCCGCGGCTCAGAAAGCACCGTCAAGCACGACGCCTCCGCTTTTGGTCGAGCCGTCGGTCGTCTCTTGGGACTCACCGCAACCAACCTCCGAGGCAAAGAACTCGAGATCCAGCAGCACGCGATGCAGTACGATCTCGATGCCGCCGCCAACGCGCAGCGGCTCCTCCTCCCTCCCGACAACGGGGTGGTCGCATCCGTCTCCTACTCCATGCTCATGAGACCCGGTCGCATGGTCGCCGGAGATCTCTTCGGCGTCATCGAACTCGACGACGGACGCGCCTGTGCCTTCCTCGGAGATGTCTCAGGCAAAGGGGCCGGCGCCGCAATCATGATGGCCACCACCCAAAGCTACATTCACGCGATGTTCGACCAGACCAACGACCTCGCGACCGTGATGACCAAACTCAACAAGCACATCGCAGAACGCTCGACCGGTCAGTTCGTCACGATGTGGATCGCCGCATTCAAAATCGATGACGATGGATCCGGCGCCGAGGTCGAGTTCATCGACGCGGGTCACGGCCACTGGATGATCACCACGCCGGGACAACACGCCGCCAAACCAGACTTCACCGGCAGTCTCGTCGTCGGTATCGACCCCGATGTCGAGTTTGAATCAGAGAAGATCCGACTCACCAAAGACCAACGGATGGTCATCTTCTCCGACGGAATCGTCGAGCAGACCCCGCCCGACGAGGACGAAGAGTACGGGATGCACCGCGCCGGAGCACTCCTGAGAGAATGCACCAACCACCAAGAGGATGTCTCAAAGCTGCTGGAAAGCGTCCTTGAGTTCGCACAATCCGATCAACTCCGTGACGACACCACGATTGCCTCAGTTGGCATCGCTCAATAACCAAACCCGCAAGATTCATCGCCTCTGAACCCGATTCTCCTGCGGAATTCTCCCTAAACCGGATATACTGAGCGTATGGACGACCAGAAGCCCAAACCCAAGCCAAAGGACCTTCGCGAGACGATGGCCACCATGGCGGACGAGGTTGTCCATACCGCCGCGGATGATGTGACCATTCCCGACTATGTCGAATACGAGCACGATGTCCCGACCCTCCCCCCAGGCACTGTGGTCGGGAAGTACACCATCGACAAAGTCCTCGGCGTCGGAGGCATGGGTGCCGTCTACCGCGCCACACAAGACAAGCCCCACCGCCAGGTCGCGCTCAAACTCATCCGAGCAGGGGTGCTCTCATCCAAATCAATCCGGCGCTTCGACCTCGAAGCCGAGATTCTGGGAAGACTCCACCACCCCAACATCGCGCAGATCCACGAAGCCGGGATCGATCAGGACTCCGGATCTCCGTACTTTGCGATGGAGTATGTCGCCGGCGAGGAACTCGGCGACTATGTCGTCGAAAAGAAACTCTCGACACGCAAACGCCTTGAACTCTTTGTTAAGCTCTGCGACGCGATCCAACATGCACATTCAAAAGGGGTCATCCACCGCGACCTCAAACCCGCTAATGTGCTGGTCGACGAGACCGGCGAGCCCAAGGTCCTCGACTTCGGGGTCGCACGGGCAACCGATTCTGAATCTGCAGGCAACACCATGCAGACCAATGTCGGACAGCTGATCGGAACGCTCTACTACATGAGCCCCGAGCAAGCGATCGGTGACACCACCAATCTCGACACCCGCTCCGATGTCTACGCGCTCGGAGTCGTCCTCTACGAGATCCTGACAGGACACATCCCCTACGACCTGAAAGACAAAGCGATCCATGAAGCCGTCCGCGTGATCGCAGACTCCAAACACACTAAACTCAGCACCTACGACGGCTCCCTCACCGGTGACATCGAGGTCATCGTCGGCAAAGCACTCGACAAAGACAAAGACCGCCGATACCAGAGCGCCGCAGAACTCTCGAAAGACATCTGCAGGTCGCTCAACAACGAACCGATCTCCGCACGCCCGCCGAGCATGGTCTATAAGACCACCAAGTTTGTGCGCAGAAATACAGGACTCACCGTAGCCGCCGCGTGCATCCTGATCATCTTCTCGATCGCGAGTGGTTTCGCCGTGACCCAGTGGGTCCAGCGCATCGAAGCCCGCCAGCTCGCGCTCAGCAACATGCTCACGACCCTCACCGAGATGGATGTCCAGAACGGCACCGGACCCGCACTCGCAGGACGACTCCTCGACCTCTACTCCGAGCACGGCAGCGCTCTCTTCGCAAGCGACCAAGACAGTCTCGCCGTCTTCTACACCAACATCGGCGAAGCATTCCTCGGATACGAGGACTACGAGAAAGCACTCCAGAACTTCGAGAAAACGCTTGCGATCCGCGAGTCAATGCATTCAGCACCACATCCGCTGATCGCGAACGCGTACCACAACAAAGCCCGCGCTTTGTTCTTCCTCCAGCGCTACGACGAAGCCAAGTCCCAGTATCAAACCGCCCTCAACATGCGAGAGGACCTCTTCGACCTCGAGGATCCCGGAGCCGCGGATCTCGCGACAACCCTCAACCATCTCGGTTCGACCCATCTAAGGATCGGTGAATACGACCAAGCCATCAACTATTACCAGCGAGCGAAATACATCCGAACCAAACTCTTTGGAGCAGGTAGCCTCGAAGTCGCACGCACCAACAACTCCATCGCCGCCTTCTACATACAGACCAAGCAGTACGAACTCGCCGAGCAGACCTACCAAGAACAGCTCGACCTCCTCCGATCCCTCCCAGAAGAAAACGCAAAGCCGCTCTGGGAAGCCCGCACACTCCACAGTCTGGGACGCACACTCATCAACATGCGTCAATACGAGAGCGCTGTCGATCACTACAACGAATCACTCGTACTCAAACAAGTCCTGCTGGGAGAGGACAAAGCCTCGGTCGCGGAAACCCAGCAGAGTCTCGCGGGCGCGTATTACCACCTCGGCGAATATGAAAATGCACTCGCCCACGCGCTCGAAGCCGTCCGAGTCCGCGAGCTCCTTGAAGAAGACCCCCGCTTCCTCCAATCCGCTCAAGCGGACCTTAAGGTCATCCAGTCTAAAGTCAATGAAAACGCGACCACAGCCGATACCGACTAGGTCGCGTCATTCAGATGAACAACTCGATTTATCGCCGACGACGCGTCAAGCCAACCCCTGCAAACGCGAGCAGCGCTGTTCCACCTGGAGTCGGAGTGATCTCGATGCCGTATCCACCAGCGGTGCCTTCACCACCGGACCACGCCGCGAGCGGGTTGTCCGCACCAGCACCGTCTGCACCGGACACTTCGTTCGCATCCTCGAAGAAGAAGATCTCTTCAAAGACACCCTCTCCAAGACCCGGAGTTTCCCGGAAGCTCAAAGGCACATTCCCACTCTCGGTGATCGCAAGGAAGTAGATCCCCGGAGGAAGCATCAGCGTAACACCATCAGTTGACGGCGCAATCAAACGAGCATCCGGACCGCCGAGGATGGGATCATCATCATTCCCCAGCACACCGAATCCTTCGCTATCGAACAGCCAGAGAGAAGGGTCAAAGAGCATGTCCTCACCCTGATTCAGGGTCAATCCAAACATCACCTCACCGCCGATGTCATCGCCGTCCAGAATGACCAGCTTGTAGACATCTTCTGTGTCCTGACCGCCAAGCGTGCCTGCGATGGTCTGAACAGGTCCGACAGGGGTGATGTCCTGCGAAGTGTTGAGCGTGCTCCCTGCATCGCCGTCTTCAATCCAGTCTGGTCCTGCAACAGCAGCACCGCTGAGTGAACCCAACGCAATAACGACGCTCAATGTGCTGATCTTGGTCTTCATTCGATGATCTCCCCATGAGTTTCATGGCTGTGTACTTCTTCCGATAGGGAAATCTACCTCAGATCCTCACGAATGCCATGAAAATGCAAACCAGACCAAGATTTGAACCCGCAGAACCCGAACCACCACGCCGGATCGCTTACCCATCTTCACAGATCCTCCCAAAACACGCCTCTGGACACGAGAATCGCACCAGAAACCACCACATATTTCCCAAGTTTGTTGGCCCCCGACCCATTCCTCGTGTCTCTTAGGGATGAAGAGATGTCCCTACAGGTCCATCTCGCAGTCCGTGTTCCGAGGCGCCACTCTCATCCAGTGGCTCCACATCTCATCGGGGAGATTCGCCGTGCTCAACTCACTGACCACCCAAGCCGCACTCGCAGCACTCGCAACCAGCGCCATCGCGACCAGCTCAATCGCAGGCATCTCCACCTACATCGATGATGTCTCCCGCATTCAAGACCCCACCAACCATGCCAACTTCAACGGCCTCGTTGATGAACAAACCCTCGAAAACTATACCGAAGACGGCCTGCTCCTCAATGTCAACCGCTCCTACTTCAGCTGGGACGCCCCAGGCCTCGACGGCTCAGAGATGTACTACGCCTCGACCGGGTCGCTCGGTCTGATCGACATCTCACTCGTATCAGGCGATGACTTTGACGATGTTGACATGCAACTCGCATCCGGATGGGTGCAGGACGAGATCGACACCATGTATCTCTGGGTACAGCTCTACGACAACGGTGGTCTGGTTGAGGAACTCAACATCGACATGATGGCCGGCGACTACCTCGCGATGACCGGTGGCGGCTTTGACCAGATCCGGATCGGCAGCTACGCCACCGAAGAAATCCGTGACAGCCGGAATCCAATTGCTCGCAACGCGATCGCGATCGACAACGTCAGCGTGGGAACCTATGTTCCGGTCCCCGCCCCAGGCACCCTCGCGATCTCCAGCATCGCTCTCATCGGTCTCCGCCGGCGCCGATAAGCAGATCACGCCGGTTTCCGTCAGGATCTGAGCATTTCAAGCAAATTTTCTCACCAAAAACGCCGATCCACTCCGTCTGGATCGCTATGGTTTACACAACACCATCGGAGTCCTTGACCCCGATGATCCGGTGCGATGGCTGAGCGGTTGAAGGCGCTCGACTTGAAATCGAGTGACCCTGAAAGGGGTCCGTGGGTTCGAATCCCTCTCGCACCGCTTCAATACAGGCAACACCCTCGGCGTCGAATCTCGACGTCGATTGCCTTTTTCAACCCTCCGTTGTATCCCTTCGTTGAAACCCCTCGCATCCATCCGACAACACCCACAAGATTTCTTCTCACAGAACCAAGCCCGTCTGGTATATTGATCCCATGATCCAAGACCTCACCAGAAGACAAGCCCTCAA
>JAEPQP010000078.1 GCA_017640485.1 Phycisphaerales bacterium
ATGCGAGTTGGCTGGAGAGGTGCTCGACGGCTTTGGGGTAGCGGGGCAGGAGCCAACGGCGGAGGGGTTTGGGGAGACGGTTGAGCGGTGAGGTGCGTTTGGTGAGCGCGTCGATCGCGGGGGTGATGGGCGCGCGGGCATCGAACATGGTGTAGAGGTTGGTGATGCTGTGGTTGGTGTTGAGGAGGTGGGTGGTGATTGCGTCGAGGACCAGTTCCCCTCCTCGGCGGGCGACAAGCCAATCGTGGGCGAGCGCGATGGTCGCGGGCGGGCTTTTTGGGTCGGGGGTGGACATTGTGGGAATAACTAACCGATCGGTTGGGTCTATGCTTGGATCTGCGAACGGAATCGGTGACTCCGTTGGGTGCTTAGGAGGATAGACGGATGAGCGGGCAAACCCAGATGACGGCGGCGAATCGATTGGGGCTGGACTACCGGGCGGAGGCGGCTCGGCTCGGGAAGCCGGTCGTTCCGATTGTGGATGCGCATGCGCACATTAATGGTGAGCGGGCCGCAAGGGTGTATAAAGAGGTGTGCGATCTGTATGGGATTGAGCGGGTGTACTCGCAGACGCAGTTGTCGCAGGCGGATGCCGTGAAGGAAGTGCTGGGGGATCGGGTGCGATTTGTGGCGATCCCGGAGTACATGCATCCGGATCGGAAGTGGGCGCACACGGAGGGGTTTCTTGAGAATCTCGAGGAGTGGCACGCGCGCGGGGCGCGGATGGTCAAGTTCTGGGGAGCGCCGCGGCTTCGTGATTATGCGGCTCCGATGGGATTGGATCCGGAGGAGATTGTGCCGTTTGATTCGCCTTGGAAGTTGAAGATCGCGGCGCGGGCGAAGGAGCTGGGGATGTCGCTGATGGTGCATGTCGCGGATCCGGATACTTGGTTCCAGACGATGTACAAGGATTCGAGCGTGTACGGCACCAAGGCGGATCAGTACACTTCATTGCAGCGGTTGCTCGATAAAACTGGTATGCGGTGCTTGGGGGCGCACATGGGTGGGTATCCGGAGGATCTTGGGTTCTTGGATGGGTTACTCGAGCGGAATCCGGGGTTGGTGCTTGATGCGAGCGCGACAAAGTGGATGCTGCGTGAACTGAGCAAACAGCCGACGGCGGACCTGGTCGAGTTCTTGAAGCGCCACGAGGGGCGGATCCTCTTTGGGTCTGACATTGTGACAAGCGATGATCACATGGCACAGAGTGATCCCGAGAACGGGGCGTTTGGGAATCAGCTCGCGAGCAGTGAGGACGAGGCGTTTGAGTTGTACGCGTCGCGGTACTGGGGTCTGCGGACGATGTATGAGACGGCGTATCGAGGGGAATCAAATATCGCGGACCCGGATCTGATGATGTGCGATCCGAAGCGGTATGACGAACTGAGCGCCCCGGCGTTGCATGGGCATGATCTGGATCCGGAGCTGCTGAAGATGTTCTATCGGGGTGCGGTCGAGCGGACGCTGGATGTGTGGTATCAGGACTGAGATCGGGGTGGGGGGTCTGGATTTGTGAATCTGGGCAAAATAGGGCGTGGTTTTGGGGGATATCCGGTTTGGATGCTTGTGTGCTCAGGGGTGTTCGTGTATTCTGGGTCAGTCGTAATTCTTTGTTGCGGGTCGTCTTCGTGGGGTTGACGGCTGGCACTCTTCAACTTGGTATTCGTGGATCACGCCGAGGGCTGCAGCTGCTCGGCGAGGAGGATGGTCTCTATGCGTGCAGCGGTATTGCTTGTTTCAATTTCTGGTATGGCACTGACTGGGGTGGTGTCGGGTGCGGCCGCGGGTGAATCTGTGGTCGATGGGGTGCAGGTTTCTGGGATGTCTTTGGAGGACATCCCAGTTGAGAAGTTGACTCCTGATTACCGTCAGATCGAGATCGGGACGGATTCGGGTCCGGTTGTTGCTTCAATCCAGAGCCGAGCGGCGGGGGTGATTGATCATGGGCAGATGATCCAGCAGCCGATCTGGTCGACGATCGTGCGTGTGGAGGATGCGGATTGGTTGCGACTGGAGTTTGGGCAGGTGGATCTGTCTTCGCTGAGCGAGAACGGGCGCGAGAGCTACATCCGCGTGACCTCGCTGCTTGATGGGTACGAGCAGTATCTGGACTTTGAGGCGCTGCAAGTGTGGGGGAACACCTCGGCGTACTTCAATGGGAATGCGGTGCGCGTTGAGATCATGGCGTCGGCTGGGACGACCACTCCTGATCGCGTGGTGATCGAGGGGGTGCAGGCGTCGGCGCCGGTGAGCACGAACTCGATCTGCTTTAGCACGGATGATCGTGTGCTGTCGAGTGATCCGCGTGATGCGCGGCTGATGCCGATCGGGTGCAGCGCGTGGTTGTTCAGCGATCATGGGAGTACATTTTTGACGGCGGCGCACTGTGGTCCGAGCGCTGGGGATGTGGTGCAGTTCAATGTGCCTTTGTCGAGTTCGGGTGGTGGGTACCGGAGTCCGCCTCCTCAGGATCAGTATGTGCTTGATGGGGCGTCGGTGCAGGCGTCTTCGGGCATCTCGCTCGGGAACGACTGGGGGTTCTTCGGTGTGTTTGATAACACGGATACTGGGTTGACCCCGCTCCAGGCGCAGGGTGATTCGCACACGCTCGCGACTTCGGGGATTCCCAATGACGGGCGTCCGATCCGGATTACCGGGTACGGCACAACATCATCGCCGGTCCCGGCGAGTTGGAATGGTGTGCAGAAGACGCACGTCGGTCCGTTCCGTGGGTACTCAGGGAATGTGGTTCGCTACACGACCGACACGACGGGCGGGAACTCGGGTTCGGTGATTCTTGATGATGACAACAATGTCGCGATCGGGATCCACACCAACGCGGGGTGTGGGACCGGTGGTGGGTGGAACAACGGGTGTAATCTGTTCAATGCTGGATTGCAGGCAGCGCTGGCGAATCCGATGGGGATGGCGGCGCCTCGCACGATCCAGGCCGACCTGCTCCCGGCTCCAGATTCGGTGTCACCAGCTGGTGGCGAGGTGATCTCGCTGAATGTGACGAACTTCCACGGGCGGACCTTTGTGGGGACGCCGACGATGTTGGTGGATTCGGGGTCGGGGTACCTCCCGGTTGCGTCGGCGATGGTGGATGCGGATACATACGAAGCGGTGCTCCCGGCGGCGGAGTGCGGCGCGGAGATCTCGTACTACTTCCAGGCAACGGATACCGATGGGAACACCACGGAGTATCCGGAGGGTGGTGCTGCGTCTGCGATGCGGACCATGGCGCTGGACTCGCTGGTGATCCGCGAGGAGGATGACTTCCAGACTGACAACGGCTGGGTTGTCGTGAATACCGATGTCAGCGATGGGCAGTGGCAGCGACTCGCGCCGCTCGCGAACACTTCCAACGGCGGTCCGACGCAAGACGCGGATGGCTCGGGTGTGTGTTTCATCACTGGTCGCGGGGTGGTTCAGGATCTTGACGGCGGGACGACACGGTTGGTGTCAACCTTCTTCGATGTGACCAACATGGACGAACCAACCGTGAGCTTCTGGGCGTGGGTGAACACGGCAGACGGTGAAGAGATGTCGGTGGAGTTCTCCCCGAATCTTGGGATCCAGTGGGTCGCGGTCGATTCGATCGGCGATACCAATGGGTGGGTCCGGATGCAGTACTCGCTGACCGAGTTCGTTGATCCGAGCCCGATCTTCACGGTGCGCTTCACGATCAGCGATGAAGGCGCGAACTCGCTGGTTGAAGCTGGCGTCGATGGGTTCCGGATCGCGGATGAGATCTGCAACAGCGCGTGCGAGGCGGACTTTACGGACGACGGTGTGCTGGATTTCTTTGATATCTCGGCGTTCCTGTCGGCGTACGGTGCGATGGATCCGCAGGCGGATTACAACAGCGACGGCAGCTTTGACTTCTTCGACATCTCATCGTTCCTGACGGCGTACGGCGCTGGTTGCCCGTAACTGATCGGACAGTTGATATGAACCACACCCGTGCACGATGTGCACGGGTGTTTTGTTGTGGGCTGCGTTTGGTCAGATCAATCCGTAACGGGGTCGGCTCGCGCGGCGAGGGCTTCGACGCGGGCGGCGAGTTCGTCGGCGCTCTGGACATCGAGTTTGGTCGCGAACTTGATGTCGAGTTCGGGGGTGATGAGGGGATCGGAGAAGCCTGGGGTTTTGCGGGTGAGGCGCATGGGGGCTTTCTGGATTGATCCGGAGATGGAGTCTTTGGTGATGTTCCCGCCTGGGAGCATGAATCCGGCGCCGTCGTAGACCCCGATCTCGCCTTGGGTGATGACGATCCAGCGGACTGCGGCGGATGCGGCGGTGGGTTCGATGGGGGTGCGCCCGGGTTTGGGTTTGAGGAAGAGGTGGACCTGGGCGATGGTGCCTGTGATTTGGGACCAGTCGCGTGATTGGGTGAAGAAGGCGGAGAGTTCATCGTCAGAGAGGTCGGTGAGGTAGACATCCGCGGTGTTTTTGTCTTCGAAGCGGTAGGCGCGGGTGGGGTACTGGGCTGAGTAGGTCAATCCGGCGGCGTCGCGGGTGGTGGATGATCCTGAGGATCCTGTCAGGCCGATACTGGAGCAGGCGGTGAGGAGGAGTGGGGAGAGGGCCGCGAGTGCGAGGAGGGGGCGATTGAAGTGTTTAGGGCAACGCTTCTGGACTGGTATAGCGGTTTTTGTGGTCATGGGCATGATGGACTGTAGGTTGGGATTGGGGTTGGAACAGGACAGAGCGGGGGTGCGGATAGAATGGAGTCGTCAATCATGGGCAGAGGGGGGGACACAGGAGTGTTGTTGATGCTGCTGAATCGAATATCTAATCGTCTACGGCTGCTACAAGTGCTCGCGATCGGTGCTGTTCTTGTTTGTGCGGATCAATCGCATGCACAGACTTGGGGTGGGTCTTATCAGGGGACACTCCAAGGGGGCGGTACATTCACTGTGAACTGGACTGTCACGATTGGACGGCGGGTGTGTTATTATGGTTGGTCTCTGGAGGGGTTTGAGCCGGTAATCGAGGGGCCGGATGTGGAGTTGGTTGAGGTTGGGGAGCCCGCGCGCGATGTTGAGCGAGTCGCCGAGTACCGGGTGCTTGATTATGCGCGGGATCTGCTGAGCGGGCGGTTCAGCCGATCGTTTGACGAGATCAATGAACGGGTGGTGGCGTCTGGCGGGGAGCCGATGGAGCGGATGAGTTCTGCGCGGATGAAGGAAGAGGTCGTCGCGGCGTACGGGGCGCATCTGAGCGAGCATCCTGAGGATTGGCTTGTTGTGCGGGAGATGGGGGTCGCGCTGCTACAGAGCGGGCGAGTCGAGGATGCAATGAACATGATTCATGAGGCGTATCTGAAGAATCCTGAGCTCGGGATTCTCCCGTTGAACCGGTCGATTCTGGGTGAGTTGAAGGAACCATTGCGGAAACTGGTGGTGAGGGCGGTTCAACACACGAATCGGGAGCCGAGCGCGAAGGGGTGGCTGACGGTCGCGATGCTGATGCAGGCGCAGGGTCGGTACGAGCTTTCCGGGGAGATGCTCGATCGGGCTGAGGAGTTGGGGTTGGACGAGACGATTGTTGAGGGGTTCCGCGCGTCGCTGCCTTGAGCTTTGGTGGAGGGGGGTGTTCGGGGTGTGGATGGGTTCGTGCTTTGGGGTTGGAACTGTTGAATTGACAGGTTGATAGGGGCTGGGCTGTGGACTGCGTGTATGGGGTGGTCTAGAGTCGGGGCCCGGCTCATCGCGTGGTGTGCTGGGATCATTGTGAACCGTGTGAACCACTCGGGTGCTGATCTTGCCAGGATCGGGAAATCGCTGCGAGTGGGAGGTGGAGATCAAATGGCTGCAAAAGAGTTAATTGAAGAGTTCAAGATCATGGCTCCGGGAGGGCAGGCGACGCCGGCTCCGCCTTTGGGTCCTGTTCTGGGTGCGAAGGGTGTGAACCCTGGTCAGTTCATCCAGCAGTTCAACGCTGCGACCGGTCAGCTCAACGGCAAGGTCGTTGGGTGTGTCGTTCGTGTGTACAACGACCGTTCGTTTGAGTTCGACATCAAGTCATCGCCTGCTTCTGTGCTTATTAAGGAAGCGGCTGGTCTTGAGAAGGGTTCGGGAGAGCCTCAGAACATTGTTGGGTCGATCACTTCGGATCAGTGCCGCAAGATTGCTGAGGAGAAGTTCGAGGATCTGAACTCACTGGATATTGAAGGTGCGATGCTGGTCATTGCAGGGACCGCCCGTTCGATGGGCATCAAGGTGGAGGGCTGATCATGGGTATGACCAAACGAGCAAAGGACAACGCTGCTCTGGTTCCTGCTGAGCCGCTCGAGGCACCGGAAGCAGTCGCTGCAGTGAAGAAGTTCAAGGGCACGAAGTTCGATCAGTCGGTCGAGATCTGCATGCACCTTGGTGTGGATGTGAAGCATGCGGATCAGATGATCCGTGGTTCGGTCTCGCTCCCGAAGGGGATCGGCAAGTCCAAGCGCGTGATCGCGTTCTGTGCTCCTGAGCATGTGAAGGATGCACTCGCGGCTGGTGCAGTCGAAGCGGGCGGCGACGAGCTGGTCAACAAGGTCAAGGGCGGCTGGTTCGACTTTGATGTTGCGATCGCTTCGCCGGACATGATGCGTGTGATGTCGGTTCTCGGTAAGGTGCTTGGTCCGAAGGGTCTGATGCCTTCTCCGAAGAACGGGACGGTGACTCCGAAGGTTGCGGATGCTGTGAAGGACTTCGCGGCTGGTAAGCTCGAGTACCGTGCTGACAAGGGCGGCAATGTCCACGCGATCCTCGGCAAGATGAGCTTCTCGGAAGCGGATCTGCTCGAGAACTACAACCACTTCGTGACCACGATCGAGAAGGCGCGTCCTTCGACGGTCAAGGGTCGGTATGTCAAGAAGATCACGCTCAGCGGCACCATGACCCCAGGGGTCCAGGTTGCGGTTGCGAGCGACGAAGAATAAAGGGGTCATCCGATGAGTAAACCAGTCAAAGAAATGATGATCCGTGATTACAAGGACCGTATCGGCGAGACCGAGAACGCTCTGGTGATCGGTCTTCGTGGGATCAGCTCCAACGACACCAATGCGATCCGCGGCGGTCTTGCGAAGAAAGAGATCCGCGTGACCGTCATGCGGAACAACCTCTTCGGGCAGGCGTTCGGCGAATCCGCACTCGCTCCACTGAGCGAAGTGATGGAGGGCGCGAGCGCTCTGGCGTACGGTGCTGAGTCGGTCGTTGATGTTGCTCGCGAGATTGTTGAGCTTGTCAAGGAGTTCCCGGAGATTGAGCTCAAGGGCGCGGTCCTCGACGGGATGCTGTTTGAGGGTGAAGCGGGCGTGAAGGAGCTGAGTAAGTTCCCAACACGCGACGAGGCGATCGCTCAGGCGGTCACGCTTGTGCTCAGCCCGGCACGCAATCTTGTTGGTGCACTCAAGGGTCCGGGTTCGGGTCTTGCGGGCATCCTCAAGAGCATCGAAGAGAAGTTGGAAAAGGGCGAGACCATTGCGAAGCTCTGAGAGCGGCGTGAACCTCGCGATTGCAGAAACATTTCCCTGGTTCTTGGTTGAGCTGGGGTTCATGAAACAACCCGTATTCACCTGACTGGCCCTGGGCTCTTTGATGAGCAGGGTTAAAGAACCGAGCGGTTCGGTCCCTCTCGGGTGAACGAGTCTGGCACGCGACATCGTGTGCATTACGAAGAAGGAGTTGGACCATGTCCGACGAAGCAACCAAAACATTTGACGCAAAGATTTCGAAACTCGGCGACGAGCTCGCAGGCCTCTCCCTCAAGGAAGCTGTTGACCTCGGTGACTACATGAAGGAAACCTACGGCATCGAAGCTGCTGCGGGTGGCGCAGTGGTCATGGCTGGCGGCGGCGACGCTGGCGGCGCGGCTGCTGAAGAGAAGACCGCGTTTGACGTTGTCCTCAAGAGCCCTGGTGGCAACAAGATCCAGACCATCAAGGCGATCCGCGAGATCACCGGTCTTGGTCTTAAGGAAGCGAAAGCACTCGCTGAAGAGGCTGGCGCGAAGGTCAAGGAAGGCGTCTCCAAGGACGAAGCTGACGAGATCAAGGGCAAGCTCGAAGAAGCTGGCGCTGAAGTCGAAATCGCATAATCGATTCAACAGGCCTGAGATGATTTCGAGCTTTGAGCGAAACCGCTCGGCGGCTTGAAGGATCGGGTCGACAGAACAGGTCGGGCGCCCCCGGTTACGGGGCGCCCGAGTCGAACATGTTTTCGGGCGGTTTCAGGCGACTGACGGTCCGGGGACTACAAAACAACGGATCGGGGCTGATCGACGGGTTGGTCTTTGATTGGGTACTGGGTGCAGTTGGGTGTCTTTGATTCAGAATACCGGTGATTCGGGCTAGAAAACGCACGGCGGGGCACGCTCTTTTGGGGTGTAGCTTTGTTTGGGACTGGTTTGTAGGTTCTTGTGTGGCTAGACTTTGTCATCGGCCGGCAATCGGGACATACCAAAAATTTATGAGTTCTTCACTCGCGTGTTGCTGCTTTGGTGGCGCGTGTGTGTTGAGAACCACAACGAGGTGATGGATGGCAGCGACCAAAGTGCGCCAAATGGAGCGCGAGCGATTGGTTCGGAGTTTCGCTAAACGAGGCGATGCAACGGAAGTCCCAGATCTTTGGCAGGTTCAGCGCGATGCGTACAGCCGCTTCCTGCAGGTCGACAGCAACCCAGACGAGCGCGAGATCAAGCATGGTCTTGAAGCGCTCCTGCGGGAAGTGTTTCCAATTGAATCGTACGACGAGACCATGCAGCTTGAGTATGTAAGTTACTCGCTGGATGAGCCTCGCTACACACCTGATGAGTGTCGTCAGTTGCGGTTGACCTACGGCCATCCGTTCAAGCTGTGTCTGCGCCTCAAGCGCGAGACGCACGGCGATCTCCCGGAAGAAGATATTTACCTCGGCGAGTTCCCGATCATGCTCGGCGGCGGCGAGATGATCGTCAACGGTGCTGAGCGCGTGATCGTGAGCCAGTTGCACCGCTCACCCGGTGTGGACTTCTCGATCGAGTCGAGCGAAGCGGATCGTCCCCTCCACAAGGCACGCATCATCCCTGAGCGTGGTTCGTGGATCGAGCTTGAGGTGACCAAGAAAGATGTGCTCGCGATGCGCATCGATCAGTCCACCAAGCTCGCGGCGACCACCTTCCTCCGCTGTCTTGATGAATCGGTTGCGTCGACGGACGCTATCATCGGGCTGTTCTACGAAGTCGCTGAGATCAAGGCGAAGGATGTCCACCCAGAAGACTGGGCGGCTGCATCGATCATCGACACCGAGTCGGGCGAGGAGCTCGTCCATGTCGGGTGTCAGGTTGGCGAGGAAGCGGCGGAAGCGATCAAGGCTTCGGCGCTCAAGACCATCCGCGTGGTCCAGAACCCGTCGGACTCACTGATTCTCAACACGATCGCTGAAGAGAATCTCGAAGCGTTCGATGAGGTCCCGAATGTCAACAGCGATTACGATCGCGCGATGCTCAAGATCTACTCGCGTCTGCGTCCGGGCAACCCGCCGCAGGTCGAGAAGGCGAAGCAGTTGTTCCACGAGAAGTTCTTTGATGCGAACCGCTACCGTCTCGGAGAGGTGGGGCGTTTCCGGATCAACCGCAAGTTCGATATGGATATCGACGGCGAGCAGTTGTTCCTGCTCGGGCTCGATTTCCTGAAGGTGATCCAGTACATGCTGGACCTCCGCTCGAATCGTCTGGATCCGGATACCGGCCGTCCTGTTGCGATGGTCGATGATATTGACCACCTCGGGAATCGTCGTTTGCGCACGATGGACGAGCTCGCGGTTGAAGAGATCCGCAAGGGTCTGCTCAAGCTGCGTCGCACGGTCCAGGAACGCATGAGCGTGAAGGATCCGGAAGAGGTCGCGAAGATTGCGGATCTGGTGAACTCCAAGTCCATCAGCAGCGCGATTGATTTCTTCTTTGGTCGGAGCGAGCTCTCGCAGGTTGTCGACCAGACGAACCCACTGTCATCGCTTGTTCACGAGCGTCGTTTGTCAGCGCTCGGGCCTGGCGGTCTGAACCGCAAGCGTGCGGGCTTTGAGGTTCGAGACGTCCACACCTCGCACTACGGGCGTGTGTGTCCGATCGAGACTCCCGAAGGGACGAACATTGGTCTGATTGTCTCGCTCGGGATCTACTCGACGGTTGACGAATACGGCTTCTTGCGTACGCCTTACCGTGAGGTCCAGGACGGGAAGCTGACCGGCAAGATTATGAATCTCCGCGCGGACGAAGAGATCCGTTCGGTGCTTGCTCCTGCGGATGTGCTGACCCCTGAGGGTGAGTTCAAGGATAAGTATGTGCTTGCACGCATGGACGGCGATCTTGCTGAGGTGAAGCCGAAGGAAGTGAACTATGTCGATGTGTCTCCGAAACAGCTCGTGGGTATTTCCGCGTCGCTGATTCCGTTCCTCGAGCACGACGACGCGAACCGGGCGCTGATGGGATCGAACATGCAGCGTCAGGCGGTTCCTCTGATCAAGGTTGATCCGCCTTGCGTTGCGACGGGTATGGAGAAGGAAGTCGGTCGCTACTCCGGTATGTTGATCAAGGCGAAGCGCGGCGGCAAGGTCACCTATGTGGACTCGCAGCGCATCGTGATTGACAACGCGGACGAGTATGTCTTCCGCAAGTTCGTTGGTCTCAACGAGCGGACCTGTCAGAATCAGAAGCCGATCGTCAAGAAGGGGCAGCGGGTCAAGGCGGGCGAGGTGATCGCTGACGGTGCTTCGACTCAGAACGGCGAGCTCGCGATCGGCAAGAACGCGCTCGTCGCGTTCAACACCTTCGACGGGTACAACTTCGAGGACGCGATCGTGATCAGCGAGCGTCTGGTGAAGGACGATACCTTTACCAGCATCCACATCAACTCGTACGATGTCGAGGTCCGTGAGACCAAGCTCGGACGCGAAGAGTTCACGCGTGATATCCCGAATGTCTCGGAGCGGATGCTCCGGAACCTCGACGAGAACGGCGTGATCCGCGTGGGCGCGAAGGTTGGGCCTGGTGATATTCTGGTCGGGAAGGTTTCGCCGAAGAGCAAGACCGAGCTGACTCCGGAAGAGAAACTCCTCCACGCGATCTTCGGTCGTGCGGGTGAGGATGTGAAGAACGATTCGCTTGAGGTCAGTGCCGGGACTTCCGGGATTGTCATCGGGACGAAGAAGTTCTCGCGTCGCGTTCACATGAACGATGCTCAGAAGAAGGCGCTCAAGGCGGAGATTGCTGCGTACGAAGCGGAGCAGGACGCTCAGGCGATCAAGCTCTTCAAGGAGATGACCGAAGAGATCAACGAGATCGTTGGGACCGAGATGGTCGACCCGATGACGCGTCAGAAGGTCGGTGCTTCGGACATTCCCGAGGTTATCAACGAGCAGATCAAGACATTCAATGTCAAGTGGATCAAGGGCTCGAAGGAGCTCAAAGAGAAGGCTGAGGTTTCGTACCGTCAGTACTGGCCACGCATCGAAGCCGTCGAGGCTGAGAAGCAGCGCCGGGTCGCGCACATGAAACGCGGCGACGAGCTCCCGAACGGCGTGCTCGAGATGGTGAAGGTCTATATCGCGTCCAAGCGGACCTTGTCTGCGGGTGACAAGATGGCGGGTCGTCACGGGAACAAGGGTGTGATCGCACGCGTGGTCCCGGAAGAGGACATGCCGTTCATGGATGACGGGACCCCGGTCGATGTCATGCTCAACCCGCTGGGTGTTCCTTCGCGTATGAATGTCGGTCAGATTCTTGAGACGCACCTTGGTTGGGCGGCTCAGGTCCTTGGATTCCAGGCAGTGACTCCTGTGTTTGACGGGTGTACCGAGGAGGAAGTCCACGCGGCGCTCGATGAAGCGAACCAGTACTGCCGGGATCGGTGGGCGAAGTGCGAAGAAGAGGGGACCTGGCCTCACCATCGCGAGCTTCTTGCTGAGATGCCTGCGGGTGGAAAGATTCAGTTGTACGACGGACGGACGGGCGAGGCGTTCAAGCAGCGCACGACGGTCGGGTTCATGTACCTGCTGAAACTGCACCACCTTGTTGATGACAAGATCCACGCTCGTGCGACGGGTCCATACTCGCTCATCACCCAGCAGCCGCTCGGTGGTAAGGCTCGGACCGGTGGTCAGCGCTTCGGTG
>JAEPQP010000029.1 GCA_017640485.1 Phycisphaerales bacterium
GAATTGACTCGGGTGTGCTTGCTTCGAGGTGATCCACACTCAATGCACCGAGTTCAATCGCGGCTTCAACCATGCCCATCGAATTGAACTGATCGGCATGGATACGGATAGGGTGTCCGAGCTCTTTCGCGGCTTGGAACAGTTGGACTGTTTGATCAACCGTCCAAGATCCCTCTTCGGTGTATGCGTCAATCGTTGCATCCGGGTAGCGATCATGGACGGCTGGGAGTGTTTCGTTGATGGTCGTTTCGACGAAGTGGTCTGCATCGGGATCGATCATGTGACCGATGCATGCGGTCATGCGGATCCGTCCAGGCCAATTCTTGGAAGCGGAAGCGATCGCGTCGAGCATATTGAGTTCATGTTCTGTGCTTAAGCCGTATCCGGACTTGATCTCGCAGGTTGTCGTTCCCTCATTGAGCATCGCATTGAGTCGGACCAGGAGGCCTTGGGTGAGTTCGTCGACTGTTGCTTCGCGGACCGCTCGTACGGTGGACATGATCCCACCTCCGGATTGGAGGATTTCGAGGTAGGTCGCGCCTTGTTGCTTGCGTTCCCATTCATCGAGTCGGTCCCCGGCCCAGCAAAGATGAGTGTGTGCATCGATGAAGGCGGGCATCACCACTCGGCCCCGAGCGTCAATGAGGGTGGCATCAGTGTCAGAAAGTTGTTGATCGGAAACCGAATCAACTCGTCCGTCCTTGATCAGAATCGATCCGGATGGGATCGATCCAAGCTCGGCGTGCTCGCGTCCTCGGCGTGGTGTGCTCCCGTTGTCCAGTGTTAGAACTCGGGCATTTGTGATCAGGATTGGTGTGGTCATGTCGAGCGTTCCGTGAATCCTCTGAGGAAAGTGAGGAACATTCTGGCCGCGAATCGTGCGGTCCTGTTCTGTTGATCGTGCGGTGGGGAGAGTTCCATGATGTCGAAGCACTGGACATTGGGATTCGATCCGGCAGCATGCGCCCAGCGGGCGGTTGTTTGCGGCGTCCAGCCCTCGGGGTTGAGAGCGCTGACACCCGGTGCATGGGCTGAATCCACCACATCCAGATCGAGTGAGACGAAAGTCGGCGCTTCAGGCCAGGGATCACTTGGTCGTGTGGTGTGATCGATTCTTCCGCCGTGGGACTGGAACCATTGGACATGATCGCGTGTGTTGCTCATGGGATCGAATCCATGGATCCTGAGCGCATTTGCTGACCCGGTCTCGATTAGACGCCGGAAGGGCATCCCGGATCCGTCTGTTTCGCGGACATCGAGATGTGGGTCGAAGTACACCCCGGTCATGGGACCATGCTTGCTCGCGACTGCGCGGACGAACGGGAAGGTCAGATCGTGTCCCCCTCCGATCGCGATCGGGAAGAGCCCGAGTTCAAGCACCGATTCGACGGCTTGGGTGATCCGGTCATGGGTTGCGTGGAGGTCTCCAGGCACAATATCAACATCTCCGGCGTCAAAGACCGCTGGCCAATCCCAATCAATCGGCTCGGCGACTCCCATCGATGCGAGGGCCGCGCGGAACGCTTCAGGACCCTCCTTTGCACCAGGCCGTCCATTGTTCAATGAGACTCCGGTATCGTCGGGGAGTCCGATGAGGGCGATGTGGCAGCCCTCAGGATTGGATTGAATGCGAGATGCAAACTTTGTGTCCGGGATCTTTGAATCCCATGTGTGTTTGGTCAGGTAAGGGAGTGGCATTGCAAGAGTGTATCAGTTCATGCATTCGCGGTGTGCCGGGAAGTTCAGATCTCGATCCTAATCTCGCTCAGCACTTGAGGAAGGACCTGACCCGATGCACCTAGCAATGCAACATCGACAAAGCCAGTGTTGGGGGTGGGGTCCCGGTTGATCTCGATGGTTTTGGCGCCGTTTTCCTTCGCCGCGAGGATGAAACTCGCGGCGGGTTCGACCGTTCCGCTTGTTCCGATGGAGATGAATAGGTCACACTCAGCCATGGCTTTGAAACTCCGCTCGAGAGCCTCTTGCGGGAGAGTCTCCCCGAACCAGACGATACATGGACGCATGAGTCCTCCCGCCTCGCTGGGGATCGGGAAATGCTCGAAACTCAGATTCCTGAGCGGGGTTTCTTTATTGGTGATGGTGCATCTCCAGGTGTGGATGGTGCCGTGGATCTCGACGACATCGGTCGCGCCGGCGCGTTGGTGGAGTCCATCAACATTCTGGGTGATGAGCGTGAGTGACTGGTTGATATCGGATTTGTGCTTCTGCAAAGCAGCGATCGCATGATGACCCGGGTTCGGATCGACATCGCGGGCGCGGGTGAAGCGCCAGTGGTACCAGCGGGTGACGAGTTCGGGGTCTTTGTTGAATGCGTGGATGGTCGCGAGTTCCATCGGATCATATTTTGACCAGTGACCCTCTTCGGGATCACGGAAGGTCGCGAGCCCAGATTCCGCAGAGACCCCCGCTCCTGTAAGGATCACGATCGACTGCGATTTGTCGATTATCTGAGCGGCTTGTTGTGTCTGCTCCGGTTGGATGCTCATGACTGCATCGGGATATCGACCTCTTGGTCTCTACCGCACTGGATCGCGTCCTCGTAACCCGCATCCGCATGGCGGAAGATGCCCATCATCGGGTCGTTTTTGAGCACTCGAGACAGACGATCCGCGGCTTCATTTGTGCCGTCGGCGACGATCACCTGTCCGGCGTGCTGGGAGAATCCGATCCCGACTCCACCGCCGTGGTGGAAACTGACCCAGCTCGCTCCAGATGCGATGTTGGTTGCGAAGTTGAGCAACGGCCAATCGGATACGGCGTCGGTGCCGTCTTTCATGGACTCGGTTTCACGATTGGGTGAAGCGACCGATCCACAATCGAGGTGGTCGCGTCCGATGACGATCGGCGCAGAGACTGCTCCCGACTGAACCATGTTGTTGAAGAGCAATCCAGCTTTGTCGCGTTCACCCAGACCGAACCAACAGATGCGGCAGGGGAGTCCCTGGAATGCGAATCGTGGTTCACAGTTGTCAAAGTCTTGCGCGAGGAGTGCATCTGGATTCTTGTGACAGCCGAGGATCCATTGATGGAGCCGTTCGTTGTAAGCGCCGTCTTCTTTCGGAAAAAGCTGGAGAAGCGCATAATCGGTCTTGTAGATGTCGATCGGATCACCCGAGAGGGCGCACCAGCGGAACGGTCCGCGTCCCAAGCAGAACTGTGGTCGTATGTACGCTGGGACGAATCCTGGGAACGCGAAGGCGTCTTGGAATCCCTCGTCAAATGCACGCTGACGGATGTTGTTACCGTAGTCGAAGGTGACCGAACCAAGTTTCTGGAGTTTGACCATCGCTTCGACATGACGACGCATGGAGGCAAGAGACAGTTTTTGATAGGCCGCGGCATCTTCTTCGCGTGCTTCGACTGATTGTTCGTAGGTGTACTCGATTGGGCAGTAACCCTGAAGCGGGTCGTGGGCACTGGTCTGGTCAGTCAGGGTGTCGGGGATGATGTCGCGTTCGATCAATCGCTCTAGGAGAGTAACCGAGTTGCCGCACCATCCGACGGAGGTTGCTGATTTTTGAGCTTTGAGTTCAACTGCGCGATCAATGGCTTCATCAAGGTCTACGACGAGTTCGTCGAGGTACTCATCATCGAGTCGGCGTTGGAGTCGTGTCTGATCAACATCAGCGATGAGGCAGGTCCCGCCGTTGAGGGTGATGGAGAGTGGCTGTGCACCGCCCATCCCGCCGCATCCGCCGGTGACATTGAGGGTCCCTGCGAGGGTGCCATTGAAATGGTCACGAGCGCACTGTGCATAGGTTTCGAACGTGCCTTGGAGAATTCCTTGCGTTCCGATGTAGATCCATGACCCGGCGGTCATCTGTCCGTACATCATGAGGCCCTTGGCGGAGAGCTCGTCGAAATGCTCTTGGGTTCCCCAGTGTGGGACAAGGTTGGAGTTGGCGATCATGACGCGGGGGGCGTTTTCATGAGTCTGGATGACGCCGACAGGCTTCCCGGACTGGACCAAGAGGGTTTCATCAGCTTTAAGCCGTTGGAGTGTGTCGATGATCGCGTCGTACGCTTCCCATGATCGGGCGGCTTGTCCGCGTCCGCCGTAGACGATGAGTGATTCGGGATGTTCAGCGACCTCGGGGTCGAGGTTGTTCATCAGCATCCGCATTGCGGCTTCGGCTTGCCAGGTCGTGCAGGTCTTTTCGGCTCCGCGAGGTGCGCGGATGGTGCGATTTTGTGGTGCGGGAATGAGGGAGGAAGCGTTCATGGTGCTCATGGGGATCTCTCGTATTTGGTTCCCAAGATCATAGGTGATCGATTAGAGTGTGAATGCAAAGGTATTCGCACAGATCAACTCTTCGATGCGTTGAATGTCTGGGGATGGTGAACGGTCTTCGGTGAGCGTCGGAACGACCTCCCGGATTGACTGAATGGCTGCTTCGACGCGATTACCTGATACAAATGGTCTGTGGGCATCAATGCCCTCGGCGCTGCACAGGAGCTCTGCGGCGATGACCGATCGGGCAAGCTTGAGAGCGCGAGAGGCCTTGGCGGCGCTGCGAGGACCGAACGAGTTGTAGTCTTCCATCCCGGCGCATGTGGAGAGGTTCGCAACGCTCGCGGGATTGGCGAGGCCGATGAGTTCGTTGCAGATCGCGGCTGCTGAATATTGGACGATCATGAATCCGGACATCACACCCGGCTTAGGACTCATGAATGCACGCAGCTGAGATTCTGGATCAAAGACCGACAGGATATGGTACATCCGCCGTTCAGCGATCCCCGTGAGGTGAGCGATCCCGATCGCGAGGGTATCGAGCGGGAGCGCGACGGGCATGCCGTGGAAACACCCTGCGGACACGATGTCGGGGGTGTCGGTCTTGGTCTGGAAGATCAATGGATTATCTGTGACCGCTCCGAGTTCGTTTGCGAGTGCGGATTGACAGGATCTGAACGAGTCGAGGACCGAACCCAGCACAAGCGGCGCACAGCGGAAGGAGTAGGGGTCCTGTACGCGTGGATCATTTTCGGCGTGGGACTCGACGATGGTGCTGCCCTTGAGCAGTTCTCGCATCGTTGTCGCAACCTCGGCGGCGCCGGGTTGATTGCGTGCTTCATAGACCCGTTCATCGAGATACCCATGTGAGGCGCGAGCCGCATCGATGGACATCGCATTGGACATGAGAGCTGCATCGACCAGTTGCGTGAGATCCTCATGGATGAGCGCGAAGCGGGCGGTCATCAGGTGTGTGCCGTTGATGAGGGCAAGCCCCTCCTTCGCTTGAAGGGTCAGCGGTTTGAGATTGTGCTTTGCAAGGGCTTCTAAACCGGACAATTGTGACGAACCGTTCACGGTTGCCAATCCTTCTCCGATCATCACCTGCGCGATGTGCGAAAGCGGGGCAAGATCCCCTGAGGCGCCAACGGATCCCAGTTCTGGGACAACTGGGGTGATTGAGCAGTTGAGCATGGAGACCAACTGCTCGACCAGTTCGACGCGGACTCCAGACTTGGCGCGTGCGAGTGAGCACGCGAGGACAAACATCATGCCTCGGACGACCTCAATCTCGAGTGGATCACCCACACCCGCGGCGTGCGAGCGGATGAGGTTGCGTTGCAGATTCTCAAGATCTTCAGGAGCGATGCGTTGGTTGGAAAGCGATCCGAATCCCGTATTGATGCCGTAGTGGGGGAGTCCATCGGCGAGCACGGATTCGAGCGATGATCGGCAATGCTTGATCTGAGCTGCGGATTCGGGGGACAAATCAACCCGAGCATGGTTCCGAGCGACGGCGGTGACCATCGTTGGGGTGAGTACAAGATCGGGGGTGATGGTGATGGTCTGCATGATCAATTGTGGGCACTGGATTTGGGTTCGTCCACTCGATCGGAGCTTGATAGGATGGAGGATGGATGAACCAGTTGTCCCAGAGCAGTTTCAGACCTCGAATCGGGTTCTGATGATCCGTCCGTCACGCTTTGGATTCCACGCACAAGCCGCGCAGAGTAATGCGTTTATGATTAGGGATGGCTCAAACGCCGATGATACGGCATCACGAGCAGTTCATGAGTTTGATGGTTTGGTCGATGCACTGAGATCCGCAGGAATTGAAGTGTGTGTCTATCAGGACACGGATGATCTTCCGGATTGTGTGTTCCCCAACAACTGGTTCAGTTGGCACACACCTGTCGAGGGCAACCCAGTCGTGGTGACCTATCCAATGTGCAACGAACTCCGCAGAGCAGAACGGCGGGGGGAGGTGCTTGATCGGTTGATTCATGGTGTGGAATCTGTGAATCATATCGATCTGTCGATGCTCGAGGATGATGCCGAGATTCTTGAAGGGACCGGCTCATTGGTGCTTGATCGGATCCAAGGAAAGGCGTTTGCGTGTCTCTCGCCTCGGACGACGCTGACTGCCTTGGATGCTTGGTGTGATGAGACGGGGTATCAGCCGGTCGTTTTTCACGCGGTTGACGAGGAATCGCAGCCAATCTATCACACCAATGTGATGCTAAGTGTCGGCGAGCGTGTGGCGGTCGTCTGTGCAGAGTCGGTCCCAGATCTTGATGAACGAGCAGAACTGATGTATGCACTGGAATCTGGGGATCGGCAGATACTCGAGATTTCACTTGATCAAATGAACTCCTTATGCGGCAACATTCTGGAACTCTCAGACCAAGCAGGGAATACGGTCTTTGCGATGTCCAGCAGGGCGTTCAATGCATTTACGGCTGATCAGCGGGCTGTGCTCTCCGCCAACGGTCGGATTGTTCACGCTCCGATCCCGACCATCGAGGATGTTGGTGGCGGGAGTGTCCGCTGTATGATCGCTGAGGCGGGTCGGGTCGCCCAAACCTGAGGTTTCAATCCCCTTTTTGCATCGTTATTGAGACTGGTCGGTATGATTCAGTCCCGGCGTAGTCATGCCGGGATCAGGTAACGACTTAGAGAAGCTCCAAGTTCCCGAGCACGTTCCAGAGGAGGAATCATGCGGACAGCATTACTTACAGCGGGTGTCTTGCTCGCAACCAGCACGATCGCGTCGGCCCAGCAGGTTGAACCGATCGAGTACACACTCGATAACGGCATGCACTTCTTGCTTATGCCTCGTGATGAGCAGCCGAACATCATCACAGCAGGCTGGGTAGCGCCGGTCGGTTCGGTGAATGAGCGGCCTGGGATCACTGGGATCTCGCACATGCTTGAGCACCTGATGTTCAAAGGGACCAGTTCGATCGGGACCAATGACGCTGAACAGGACGCGGAGTACCGTGCACGGCTGACTGAAATCCGTGAGAAGATGCGTGAACTGACACTCGGCGGACAGTACGACCGGATGTACGCCGGGGAAATCGAGAACCCATGGGATCCAGCCAACGATACCGAGGAGCTGCGTGATCTGCGAGCGGAAATGACCGCGTTGCAGGACAAGCAGGCCGAGATCACCATCAAGAACGAGTTCGACAAGGTGTACACCGGGAACGGCGGGTCCGGGATGAACGCGGGCACGGGCAATGACTTCACCGTGTACTACATCAATGTCCCGAGCAACAAGCTCGAGCTGTGGGCGTGGATGGAGAGCGACCGCTTGTCCGATCCATCGCTGCGTGAACTCGACGCCGAGCGGCTTGTGGTCGTAGAGGAACGCCGACAGGTCCTCGAGGCAACTCCAACCGGGATGCTCGACGAACAGTTCAACTCGATGTTCTGGGTCGCTTCTCCCTACAACTGGCCGATCGTTGGTTGGTTCAGCGACATCATGTCGTATACGGAAGACAACTTCATCGAGTACTTTGAGACTCACTATCAGCCTGCGAACCTGACCGGGATCATCGTTGGTGACTTTGAAGTCGATGAAGCCAAGCAGCTCATCAACTCATACTTTGGTCGTCTCGAGAACAAGCGTGCGGCTCCTTCACCTCTGGTGACCTACTCGGTCCCACTGCACGGCGAACTGCGGTTCAACGGGGAGTGCGATTGCCAGGATCAGGTCGAGGTTCGGTACCGGTCTGTTGCCTTCGGGAATCCGGATGAGCCGGTACTCGATGTGATCGCTGATCTGCTCAATGGTCGGACGGGTCGCTTGTACAAAGCGCTCGTCGAAGAGCAAGGGATCGCGGCCAGTGCTCGTGCGGGCAATCGGGCTCAACGCTATGCGGGCTCGTTCTCGTTCAACGCGACACCAAAGGGTGATGCGACGCTTGAAGATCTGGAACTCGCTTGGCTCGAGCAGATCGATCTGCTCAAAACCGAACCCGTCTCAGAGCGTGAACTCAACAAGATCAAGAATCAGTCCGCGGCCGATACATTCCGGGGACTCCAGGACAACTCCTCATTGTTCTTCCAGCTTGCAATCACCGAGGCATACGGCGGGTATGAGTACCTCAACTCGTACCCCCGCGCGATCCAAGATGTGACTGCTGAGGACATCATGCGTGTTGCCAATGAGTACTTTGCATCGGACTCTCGAGCAGTCGCGATGTACAGCCGCAAGGAAGGTGGGGAGGTCAAGCTCATCACACTCGAGGATGTCCAGGCTTCGCTCCCGGCAGAGATGGCGGGCATGATCATGCCTCAGCTTGAGGCGCAGCTCGCTCAACTCGACACGCTCAGTGCCGAGGATCTGGAAAGCGGACTCGCTGAGATCGAGGCAAACAAGGAGATGACACCCCCTCAGATGGTGGTGCTCATGGACTACATGAAACAACAGATGGAACTCCAGCTTCAGAAGCTGCAGAATGGAGAGGCCGGCGCCTCGGAAGGTGGTGACCAGTGAAAATCACTCAGAACACACGAATCAGCTCGCTGACCCGTACGATCCTGATCGCGGCGACCCTCTCAACCGTTTCGTTCGCGAAAGCTTCGGATCGTCCGAGTCATCCGTCGGAGATCGTCTTCGAGGAGTTGAACTTCACTCCTCCAAAGGCATCTGACTACCGGCATGAACTCTCCAACGGCGTCCCGGTTTTTATCGCAGAATCCAGCGAGTTCCCGCTCGTCACAATCCGCTTTAGTTTCAAGGGCGGCGAGTACATGGTCCCTGCGGATAAGGCGGGGCTCGGGGCACTCACTGGAGCTCTGATGCGCTCCGGCGGGTCTGCGTCGATGACACCAGATGAACTCGATGAAGAGTTCGACTTCCTCGCGGCGAATGTCAGCGCGGGGATTGGCGACCGCACCGCGAGCGCCTCGATCAACTGTCTGACCAGTAACCTCGATGACGCGTTCGCACTCTTCATGGACATGATCCGCAATCCACGCTTTGACGAGGACCGGATCGAGATCACGCGTGGACAGATCCTGGAATCCTTGGAATCCAGAAACGACGCGGGTGTGCAGATCGCAATCCGTGAGCTCGGGTTCTTGATGTGGGGCGATGAGCACTTTGAGGGCCGCCAGCCCACGCGCGAATCGATCGAATCGATCACTGTCGAGGATATGCGGAACCTGCATGAGCGGATCTTCCATCCCGGGAACATGATGATCGCGGTGACGGGTGATGTGGAGACCAAGGAGATCCTCACGTTCCTCGAGAACACGATGAGCGGCTGGCCAACGGGCGAAGTGTCTCCCGATATCCCGACCCCGACCCAAGCGTATGAGCCGGGTGTGTACTACTACGAGAAGGACCAGCCTCAGGTGCAGGTTCTGATCGCGCACCGGGGTATCGAACGCGACAACGAGGACGCGATCGATGTCGAAGTCATGAACCAGATCCTCGGCGGTTCCGGATTTACCAGCCGGATCACCAACACCGTGCGTACACAAGAAGGGCTCGCGTACACCGCGGGATCAGTCTTCTCGAACCGGATCGAGTATCCGGGTATGTTTATGTCCTACTTCTTCACCAAGACCTCGACCACGGCTCTCGCGACCCGGTTGGTGTTTGATGAGATCGACAAGATCCAGACCGAAGAAGCGACCACTGAAGAGATCGAGATCATCCAGAACTCATTGATCGAGACATTCCCACGCAACTTCGAATCCAAGAGTGCGATGATGGGTCTCTTTATGAGCGATGAGAGGACAGGCCGAGATGAGGATTACTGGCAGAACTATCGCGATCGTGTCCGTGCGGTCTCGGCAGCGGATGTCCAGCAAGCAGCTCTGAACTACCTAAACCCTGAACAGGCGGTCATTATGGTGGTCGGTCCTGTGGAGGAGATCAAGAAGGGCAACGCCGAAACAGAGGCGGATTCCAATCGGATCGCGACCATGGACGAGTTCTTTGGTGGTCAGTTCAAGATCATTCCGGAGCGAGATCCAGAAAGTCTGAAACCGGTCGATTCTGAGTAAAGAACTGAATCATTTTTGAATCCCGTATGGTATATTCAAGACCCACCCAGTCTTTGGGTGGGTCTTTTCTCTCGCGTATCAAGCCAGCCGCTTGGTCAACCATCCATTGAGCATATCACGAGGAGTTTGCCTTGAATCTGACAAAGAGTGTAATCGGGAAGTTCGCAGGACTCGCGGCCGGGATCGCGGTCTCTCACGCCGGAGCGTCTGACGGATACCCGGGATTGATCCAGTATCCATCCTTATCGCCTGACGCGCAGACGATTGTGTTCTCCGCGGCGGGTGATCTGTGGGCGATCGATCGCAATGGTGGGGTTGCCTCTCGACTGACGGCACATCCCGCGATCGAAGGGCGTTCCAAGTTCAATGCTGCCGGGGACAAAATCGCGTTTGAATCCAACCGCGGTGGGGTTGCCAATATCTTTGTTGCCGATCTGAGCGGGAACGGTCAATCGACTGTTCTCCAGGACATCGATCGGGTAACCACATCAGACAGAACACAGTGGCTGGGCGGGTTCAGTGCAGACGGGGAGTCTGTGCTCTTCTCGGCGTTTCTGTATCCTGAGATTTATCGGCAGCCTCGCATGTACTCGGCTCCGATCAATGGCGGGGCGATGAGCGATCTGACCGGTGCATTCGGTCGAGCACCAACCCTCAGCACGCACGACGATTCGATCTATTTCATCCGGGGCTACTACTACCCGCATCGCTGGGTGTACGAGGGATCGGGAAATCTTGACATCTGGAAGTTTGATCCTGCGGACAACGAGTTCACTCAGATGACTGGATTCGAGGGAAATGACCTCGATCCGTGCCCGCTTCCAGACGGGTCGATGGTGTATCTCTCGTCGAAGGATGGACAGTACAATGTGTACCGTATGGGTGAAGGGAAGTCTGATCGCAAAGGACGCAACTCCGGAAAGCAGCTGACCAAGTTTGCCCCTCAGGGTGGTGAGAAGACCATCATGGGTGGCGTACGGGATCTGAGCGTTTCTGCTGATGGGTCGACAGCGGTCTTTGTGGTACAAAACTCGCTCTATACGCTGGATCTCAATGATAAGAATGCGGTTCCGGTTGAGATCAATCTGACGCTCGGGGTCGATTCGGATCGTGATCTGGTTCGATCGATGAATGTCAGCAGCCGAGTCAGCGAGGCGGCGATGCACCCATCAGGGGATGCGGTCGCGGTCGTTGCTCGCAATGAGCTCTTTGTCCGCTCGACCCAAGACGAGCACCCGAGCAGAAGGATCACCGACACGCCTGTTCGCGAACGTGACATTGTCTGGTCTCCGGATGGAGAGGTGCTGTACTTCACGGCGGATGATGAAGAATCGCTCGGTTCGATTTACGCTGCTCGCGTGACCCTGAGCAGTGAGGATCTCCTTCCTGACGAACCCGAGGAAGCTGAAGATGAGGTCGTGGACGAGGGTGAAGAGACCACGGGCGAGGATACTGATGAATCCGAATCGGTGAGCGAGGATGTATCCGAAGACGACATGACTGAGGAGGCTGACTCTTCGGATGACTCTGAATCAGAAGAGGCTGAAGTCGAAGAAGAAGCCGAGGAAGAGAAAATTGATCATGCCGCCCGTTGGGCAGGGGCTCTGCGTTTCGAGATCACGGAAGTGGTTTCCGGATCGGATCTCGCGTATGCGCCTACACCATCTCCAGATGGCACGAAGCTCTTGTATAAGCGGGATCGGGGAGATGTGATTCTCCATGATTTCGAATCAGGTGAGGAGCGTGTGCTGTTTGAATCGTGGTCTGATCCTGAGGTTCACTGGGCGAGCGATTCAGCCCACATCATCTACTCCAACTCTGATCTAAACTTCAACTCCGATATCTTTTTGCTCAATTCTCGCTTGAACGAAGCGGGAGAATCGAGTGATGCAATCAACCTGACCAGGCATCCTGACATCGATCATTCACCCCGACTCTCTGAAGATGGGAAGGTGCTGACTTTCCTGTCCGATCGTGGTTCCAACAACTGGGAGTGGGATGTGTACGCGATCAATCTGGATCGTGATCTGGATGGGATGCGTCGATATGAACTCGATACGTACAACAAGGACGCGGTCGCGGCTGCGAAAAAGCGTAAGCCGCTGGATCCTACAGATCCGCCCGAGATCGACCCTCTCGAGTTTGATGTTGATGATGCGTACTTGCGGGTGCGTCGCTTGACATCGACCCCAGAATCAGAGGGCAACCTTGTGATGTCCCCGGCTGGTGATCGCATTGCGTTTACTGTGGGCCGCAGCTTTGTCTCCGTTGATCGTTTTGGCCAGGAACGCAAGACGATCCACTCCGGATCCATTTCTGACCCTCGAGTCTCTCTTGACGGCTCATCGGTGTCCTTCGTCAGCGGCGGGCAAGCGATGAGCAGCGGCATCAAAGGCGGAGAATCCACAGCGTACGGGATCAATGGTCAGATCATGATCGATTCCATGGCAGAGCTGGACCAGAAGTTCCGCGAAGCTTCGCAGCGATTTGGGATGAACTTCTACCATCCGACACTGAAGGGACTGGACTGGGACACGATCACAAACCAGTATCACGAACTGGTCATGCAAACACGGACGAACCAAGCGTTCCAGCGGATCATGAACTACATGTTTGGTGAACTCGACGGCTCGCACACCGGGATCTGGGGTGGAGATGGTTTCAGCGCCGCGACCTCCGCACGGAATGGGTACCTCGGAGTCGACACAACCCCCGTCGCGAACGGGTACAAGGTCGAGCGCATCTTTACGCGTGGTGCGATCGATCGGATGGATGATGGTGTCCAGGTCGGCGATATCATCGTCGCGGTTGGGGATCAACGAGTGGATGATCCAAGCACTCAGGATCTTCACAACGCACTCGCTGGCCTGAGCGGCACAGAAGTCCTGATTGAGTACCTGACTGCAGATGAAGAAACCGGTGAGCAAGTGACCAATTTCGGGATGGTCACGCCGGTGAGCTACAGCGCCAACTCGATCGTCCGGTATCGTCAAGAAGTGCTTGATCGTCAGCGTGAGGTTGACGAGATGTCCGATGGAAAGCTCGGGTACCTGCATATCCGCTCGATGGGCGAGCCGTCGGTTCGTGACTTCGAGCGTGATCTCTTCGCGGCCGCGGAGGGCAAGGACGGGCTGGTCATCGATGTTCGTGATAACGGTGGGGGATGGACGACTGATATCCTCCTTGCTTCTCTAACCGCGCCGACCCACGCGTACACGATCCCACGCGGCGCGAACCCGGATGATGTACAGCCGGACTCCTACCCGCGAGATCGTCGTCTGATCTATGCGTACTCGCGTCCGATCGTTGTGCTCATCAATGAGAACTCGTTCTCGAATGCCGAGATCTTTGCACACTCGATCCGGACCGCGGATCGTGGCCGATTGGTTGGTGTCCCGACCTTCGGTGGTGTGATCTCAACGGGTTCGTTCAGCCTGATCGATGGGACGACGGTGCGTCGTCCGTTCCGAGGCTGGTACCTCCCGGACGGGACGGATATGGAGAACAACGGTGCTGAACCGGATGTCTTCGTTGCACAGACCCCAGCAGACGAAGCGGCTGGGAATGATCCTCAACTCGAAGCGGCGGTGAAGGATCTGCTCAAGTCGATCAAGTAAGACTGCTCCTAGTCTGGAGTATTTTGGTTCCAAAGAAAGAGCCCCGCGACATCGCGTCGCGGGGCTCATTTTGTATCAAGCTGTGTGGATCAGATCACTTGTCTTCTTCAGCGATCCCGATCCCGGTCCGCACAGGAGGTCGCGGAGGTTGCGGCGGCTTGTAGCCGTTGGTCTTGATCTCTTGGAGCAGGTGCTCGATTGCGACATCGAGCTGTGGATCGGATCCATCGACCATCTTGGATGGATCGGCAACAACCTCGATGTCCGGATCCACGCCGTGACCCTCGATGCCCCAGGTGCCGTCGAGTTCGTAGAACCCGAAGTTGGGGACCGCGGTGTAGCCGCCGTCGATGAGACCTGGGACACCAGAGATCCCGACCAGACCGCCCCATGTCCGGGTCCCAATGAGGAGACCGAGGTCATGATGCTTGAAGAGCCATGGGAACATGTCGCCGCCGGAGCCTGCATTCCCGTTGATCAGCATCGCCTTTGGACCTTGGTGCGAGTCGTACGGCCATGGCCAATCCTTACCGTCACGACGGTACCAGTAGTTGGTGCGCGGACGGTTGAGCAGTTCGATGAACCGGTTCGGAATCTGACCACCGCCGTTCCAGCGTTCATCGATCAAGAGGGCTTCTTTACCCGCTTGGCCGTAGAACTGACGGAAGAGGTCGTTCTGTCCGTTGACTCCGGTGTTCGGGACATAGATGTAGCCGATCTTGCCGTCGGAAGCTTCCTCGACATAGCGACGGTTGTCTTCGATCCAGTCACGATAACGGAGGTTTGTCTCGGATCCCATTGGGAGCACGGTCACGGTGCGCTCGTTGGCGATCTCGTTCCCGTCCTCATCGGTGTCTGCTGACACCAGTGTCAGGTTGGTCTCCATCCCGGCGGTTCCGATGAACGCGGCCCAAGGATCTTTGGAAGTATCCACCGCCATGCCATTGACATGGGTGATGATGTCTCCTTCATTGACATCCAGGCCGTGAGCGTTGAGTGGGTTGCGGGCATCGGTGTCCCACGCGGCACCTTCGTAAATGGTGTCGATGCGGAATCCGGTGTACTCCTCACCCTCGATGGAGGTGTTGGCGACGGAGTAATCCACGCCGAGAAGCCCGACATTGGTGTAGGGTTGTGATTCAACATCACCGCCGTAGTAGTAAGCGTGCCCGACATTGAGTTCGCCGATCATCTCACCGATGATGAAGCTGATATCCTCGCGTGAGACCGCGTCATCGACCATTGGGAGGTAGTGATCGAGCACACCTTCCCAGTCAACGCCGTGCATGTTGGCAACATAGAAGAAGTCGCGATGACGACGCCATGCATCGACCACGATCTGACGCCACTCTTCTTTGAGATCGACGGTTTTCATCAGACTCGCTGAGATCGGCTTGACGGATTGCCCGGCGGATGCTGAAGCGAATCCAAACCCTGCAGGGGTCGCGGCGATGATCTTCTTGCCGTCACCGGAGACTGAGTACCCGACACAGATCGGGAGCACTGTTTTCTCGGATGGCTCATCGGCGGTGATGTCGTAGATCTTCAGCGACGGTGCATCACCCGATGTGCGGAGGTACATCAGGTTGCCCTTATCGTTGGATGCGAGTTGACTGAAGTTGCCCGCTCCGATCTGGAGCTCAAAACCACGACGCTCGAAGTCGTCGAAGTTGATCTCGACCGAATCAGATGCTTCAGAATCGGAATCACCAAACTCTTTGATCTCTTCTTCGGTGATCTCCGTTGAAACACGCTCAGCGGTCCAGTTGGCCGAGAACCCCATCGCTGGGATCTCGAGCGTTCCGGTCATCGTGTCACCCGAGAGCGTGGCTTTCTGAATCATCTTCAAGCCGCTTTCGGTCGACTCCGAGTAGAACTCCATGGTCTCTTCGTCGAACTTGACCATGTCACCGAGATCATCGGTTTCGCCCATGGACTCGGACTGACCGGTGATGTTGCCCTCTTCATCGATGATGAACAGGAGTGAGAAGTTGACCTCGTCCATCGGCATACCCAATGCGGCCATTCCTGTGACGCTGCCCTCCCATTTGCCCCACAGTGGGTGATCGGGGTTGTAGCCCTCGAGGTACGCCGGGGATTCTTCGTCCGAAGCTTCATCGGATTCAGCATCATCGCTGTCCTCTGATTCGTCGCTGCTGTCCTCGGCTTCGGTTTCCTCGACCTCATCCTCCTCCCAGGTCTCCTCGTCGGATTCGCGGAGTTGGTTGTTCTCAACCTCATCGTTGAGAGGAACCGCGATGATGCGGCCGGTCTCTGCATAAACGAAGGTTGAACCAACATCCTCGTACTGCGGCGAGGTGAAGTTTCTGTTGGAGGAGTAGTACAAATAATCACCCTTGCGAGAGAACGCAGGGTTGCTATCGGCAAAGAACCCAGAAGTCACCTGGTGTTTCTCGCCGGTCTCGGTGTTGTAGATCCAAATGGATTGCAGCGGTGAGTCTTCACTCGAGCGGTCGTATGCGATCCACTTGGAATCGTGCGACCAGCTGAAGTTTGGCTGGTTTGCCCATGGATCCTTGTCCATGTGCGTCATCTCACCAGATTCGACATCGACGAGGAACGCGTTCCCCGCTTTGTCGGTCATCAGAATGGTTTCAGAATCCGGTGACCACATGGAGTTCATCCAGTAGGTCTTATTGCCGTCGGTGAGTTGGCGTGTTTCGCCCTTGCCGTCGGATTGGGTGATGTAGAGCTCGTACTCTCCGTCTTCATCGGAGAAGTACGCGATCCAGCGACCATCAGGGCTCCAAGAAGGGCTGCGCTCTGCGGCTCCCGAGGTGTTGGTCATCTGACGGACCGGGCCGTTCTCTTCGGGGACTGTGAAAATATCACCGCGAGCTTCGACGACCGCGCGCTTCCCTGTGGAGGAGATATCACCCCCGGCCATCTGGTTGAATGCGTTCAGGCGCTTCGGACGCACCGATTCGCGTGAACCAGGAATATCAATCTCGATCGCTTTGGTCTTCTTGTTCCGAAGGTCGAGCAGGTGGATCTGTGACCCGAGCTGAAACACGATCTCGCCTTTACCCGATGACCCCGGTCCCATTGATGCAAACTTCACATCATTGTCCTCGAACTCGGTGATCTGCTCGTTGGTGCCTTTCTTAGTGTCGTAGCACCAGACATTGAGGCGTTCTTGCTCTCCGTTGTCGGAGATGTAGTAGACCTTGTCGCCATGCCACATTGGGGTGGTGTCGGTGCCCTCCCAATCGGTCACTTTCTTCGCTTCGTTCGTTTTGAGGTTGTAGAGCCAGATATCGGTTGCGAGCCCGCCGCGATACCGCTTCCATGTGCGTGCATCGCGTGAATCGGTGGTATAGGCGACCCATTCACCGGAGTCATTGATTGACCCAACCGCCCCGTACGGGATCGGGAGTTTGCTTGGGAGTCCCCCTTCAGGGCTCACTGTGAACAGGTTCTGGTGCGCTGGGTTTCCAGCAAGCGCGTTATACGAGAACAGCAGATCACCAGTGTTTGTCCAGTCATTGAGTCGCTCATTCCCGGGGTGGTGCGTGACGCGGTGGGGGATACCGCCGTCGATTTCAACAGTGTAGAGATCCCGGTCTCCGTCGTAGTTTCCAATGAAGGCGACCGATTCACCCTCGGCATTGAACTTTGGGTAGGTTTCCTGTCCAGCAGGGCTAGCGAGCGGGCGTGCGGTGCCTCCCTTTTTGTCCACAATCCAGAGGTCGTTTGCGTACACAAAAACGATCTCTGATTTGGACACATCCGGGAATCGGAACATCCCTGAATGCGGCTTGCTTTCCTGAGCGATCGAGCCGGCTGCGATGATCATCGGCAACCCGCTCGCCAATGCGAGCTTCGTGGTCTTTTTCATAGTTCCCCATGTGTTCTCAAGAGGTCTTCCAGATGCGGAACGACGATTGTCCCGCTATTGATTTGTATGGTATTTTGACAGGCAAGTTTCATTGTTTGGCTCAGTATTCAGAAGTTTCCTGAACGGTAAAGAGCAATCGCTTGACTTTTGTGATCAGCCTGCAATGATTCTCTTCCTGATTGCGGGGTAGAGCAGTCTGGTAGCTCGTCGGGCTCATAACCCGGAGGTCGTTGGTTCAAATCCAGCCCCCGCTATTTCATCCACCTCAAGAAGAAGCACCTCTCGATGGTGCTTTTTTACTTGGATATGCGTTTCCTGACCAGAATTCTTCCAGAGCGGAAGCGCAATGATCTGTAGGCATGACATCTAGATCGCATGCTAACACGGAGTTTGCTATGGTGTACTGCTACCAGTTGACCGCAATCTCCGGAGCCGATGCGATGTTCATGAGTGTGACTCAAGAGAGTGTAGATGATGTGACCGTTTCGATCGATCCTTCGCAGAGTGATGCGATCGAGGTTGTGACGCCTCAGGAAGATGAAGCGGTCTCGAATGCTGTTGAAGAAGTTGGACCGGTGACTTCAGCAATCGAGGAAGCGCTCCCAGACACCGGGGTCGAAGTAGTGGATTCATCGGTTGATACTCTTGCTGGGGCTGTCGGGGGTCTGGTTGATTCGTTTGTTCAGCACCTACCTCAGATTGTCATCGCATTGATTCTGGTCATTCTGACCGCTCTGATCGCGAGCATCACGATTCGATGGGTCAATCGCATTACCAAGCGATTGAGGCTCAAATCGAATCTGCAAGACCTCTTTGGAAAACTCGCGTATATAACTGTGTGGTTCCTCGGTTTAGTGGCCGCGGCTGGTGTTGTGTTCCCCGGGTTGGGGATGGGGCAGCTGGTAGCTTCAGCGGGGCTCGCGTCGATTGCGATTGGGTTTGCGTTTCAGGATATCTTCGAGAACTTCCTTGCAGGCGTGCTCATTATCTGGAAGTTTCCCTTCAACGATGGTGATTACATCGAAATCCCATCAGAGGGCGTTGAGGGAAAGGTTGAAGAAGTTCAGGTCCGGATGGCGCTCATTCGATCGGTGTCTGGCGAGTTGATTCTTGTCCCGAACTCGACGATTTATAAAAATGTTGTTCGCGTACTGACCAACAAGCCTGTCCGGAGAATCACGGTCATGTGCGGCGTCGCGTACGGCGAAGATGTGGGAGAGAGCCGGAAAGTCATTCGCGAAGCGGTTGAATCATGCAAGACGGTTGCGAAAGACGAGCCGATCGAGATCTTTGCTCAATCCTTCGGGGCTTCGTCCATTGACTTCGAGGTCACTTGGTGGACTGGACCGACTCCTGTTGAACAACGAAAGAGCCGAGATGAGATCGTTGAAGCGGTGAAAAAGGCGCTTGATACGGCTGGTATCGAGATCCCGTATCCGTATCGCACGCTGACATTCTCAAAGAATGAGCCTGACATCATCAAAGCGGTTTCGGGTCGACTCGGGAAGTCTGATGATTCATAAATTCGAAAACCACCGCTTCCTATTGCAGAATGCCTCAGGATCCGCTGCTTTGCATCTGCTCAAGTTCTGACCAGCGGGCATAAAGCTCGGCCACTCGCGTTTGTGCATCCTTGAGCTGCTCATACACCACAGCGGCTTTCTGGTGATCCGCTACCAGGTTTGGGTCCGCAGCTTGTGCTTCCAGTTCTTCGACAGCGGTCTCGGCCTCGAGAATTTGTTCTTCCATCCCGTCGTATTCAAGTTGGTACTTGTACGAAAGCTTTGTGCTCTTCGATGATACTTGAGTGGGTTTCGTTGACTCGTTTGCAGAGGGCATTGAGTCGGGTTGTGGTTGTGCAGTTTCCTGAGCTCTTTGCCATTGCTCGATTGATGCAAAGAGACTCGCACTACCCTGGTTGTCGAGCGCGAGGTATTCGGTAGAGACCCGTTCAAGCAAAAAACGATCGTGCGTGACCAGCATGATGGCACCCGTGAACTCCATCAGGGATTGTTCGAGCACTTCAAGTGATGGGATATCAAGATCATTCGTCGGTTCGTCGAGGAGTAGAACATCCGCCGGGAGCAATGAGAGATTCGCGATCAGCACTCGGGCTTGTTCTCCACCGGAGAGATTTTTGATTGGTGTCTTGAGTTGATCCTTCTTGAACAGGAATCGGCTCGCCCAGCCGCTGACATGGATGGATTGCCCGTGGTAGTCGACCATCTCACCGTATGGACACAGAGCCTCGTGAAGTGTGTGTTCTTGGTTGAGTGTGTGGCGGTGCTGACTGAATGTGACCACTTGGAGATCATCGGCGCGTTGAACTGATCCCGTATCGGGTTCAAGATCTCCCGAGACGAGCCGCATGAGTGTGGTCTTCCCGGATCCATTGACTCCCAGCAGCCCGATCCGCTGACCCGGTGTGAGTGTCAGATTCAGGTCGGTGAAGAGTTCTTTATTCCCCATTGACCTTGAGACACCTGTCAGAGTCAGGAGTTTTTTGGTTTTCCGGTTCGTCGAGCGAAACGCGAATGCTGCTGTTTTTGCGGGTGCGGCATTGCGGTCCATGGTCTCTTGGAGTTGCTGCCTACGGGCCGCGGCTGCTTGGACTTGGGTTTTATTTCGTGTTTGTCGTCCTTGAATCCCCTGATTGAGCCAAGCGGTGTCGCGCCGGACCTTGCTCGCGATACTGGTTTGTTCAGCGATCTGAGCATCAAGAAACGCGTCTTTGCGTTTCACGAACTCGGTGTAGTTCCCAGCAACTTCAAACGATCCTCCGGGGTAGGCTTTCGAGAGTTCGATGATTCGAGTGGCTGTGTTTTCGAGGAACCGACGATCGTGGGTGATGTAGACGATCGCGATTGAAACCTGCTTGACGAATTGTTCGAGCCAGAGCACGCCCTCCAGATCGAGATGGTTGGTCGGCTCATCAAGCAGGAGCAACTCTGGGTCTTGTGCTAATGCTCGAGCGAGGGCTAGACGCTTTTTCCATCCTCCGGAGAGGGTTGTGACCGGTTGTGAGTGGTCGTCAAAACCGAGTTTAGAGAGTGTGATCGAAGCCCGTGTGGCTGGGTCCAACCCTGAATCATCATGAGGAAGACACGACTCGATCGCGCTCAGTGGGGTCGCATCTATCTCGAATCGATCATCCTGCTCGACATAGATCGCGCGGAGCCCACGATTCCGTGTGACCTCTCCATCGTCTGGATCGATGAGCCCAGCGAGGATTTTGAGGAGGGTCGATTTCCCGCTCCCGTTGGGTCCAATGAGTCCGATTCGTTCGGATTCATGCACCGTGATCGAGACTCCTTCAAACAGCGTGTTCGCGGGGTATGACTTGGTGATATTTCGAGCAGTGATTAGCATCAGGGCGGTCATTCTAGGTGCAGCGGATGCAGAAATTCATCTGGTTCTCACAGTCATGATTCGGCTGTGAAGCCCAAGGATGAGGCCTAAAATGGAGTTCGATTCAACTCTCATGAGTTGACACCAGACACCCACTCCAAAGGCACGGCTCCCATGGCTTCCGATCAACTCATCGAGAAACCAATCTCCACCCTCGAAACAGTCGTGATCCGTTTCTGTGGCGATTCCGGCGACGGGATGCAACTCACTGGTGGACAGTTCGCGGAGACCTCCGCGCTGTTCGGGAACGACTTTGCGACTTTCCCAGACTTCCCGGCTGAAATTCGGGCTCCCAAAGGCACGACTTTCGGCGTCTCAGGATTCCAACTCCAGTTCTCCAGCAGCGATATCTACACACCGGGTGATCGTGTCAACGCGATCGTTGCGATGAATCCGGCGGGATTGAAAGTCAATCTGCCTGATGTTGAACCCGGTGGGATTGTCATCGTCAACGAAGACGAGTTCACCAAAGTGAACCTATCCAAGTGTGGCTACCCAGACGGTTACAACCCGCTTGAAGATGATCAGATCGCGAGCACCTACAACTTGGTTAAGGTACCAATGTCGCGGATGACCAAGGAATCGCTCGCTGATTCTGGTATGGGCGCCAAGGACATCAATAAGTGCCGGAATATGTTCGCTCTCGGGATTGTGTACTGGCTCTATGAGCGTCCCGTCGACGCGACCAAGTCTTACTTGATCCAGAAGTTTGAAAAGAAGAAGGGGCTCCCCAAGATTGCGGAGATCAATATCCGTGCACTTGAAGCGGGGTACTACTTCGGTGAAACGACCGAGTTGTTCGCATCGAGGTACCGGGTCCCTCCTGCAAAGCAAGAGCCCGGCACGTACCGACAGATCAGCGGGAATGAAGCGACTGTCCTCGGCTTGGTCACCGCGGCTCAGAAAGCCCAGAAGCCCTTGACCTACGCGAGCTACCCGATCACCCCAGCGTCCAATGTCCTTCATGGTCTCTCGAATCTCAAGCGGTTCGGGATTAAGACCATTCAATCCGAGGATGAGATCGCGGCGATCTGCACAGCAATCGGAGCAAGCTTTGCTGGTGATATCGGGGTGACGGGGACTTCAGGACCCGGACTTGCGCTCAAGGGTGAGGCACTCGGTCTTGCGATGATGCTCGAGCTCCCGCTGGTGGTGGTTGATGTCCAGCGTTCGGGGCCTGCGACTGGGATGCCGACCAAGACAGAACAGGCGGATCTTCTCCAAGCTATGTTTGGACGCCACTGCGAGAGCCCGGTGATTGTGGTTGCTCCGCGCAGTCCGGCGGAGTGTTTCAATATCGCGATCGAAGCGGTTCGACTCTCGATCAAGTACATGTGCCCGGTGATCTATCTGTCCGATGGATACATCGCCAATGGTGCCGAGCCATGGAAAGTGCCTGATGTTTCGAGCATCCCAGCAATAGAGATTGCACATCCGACAATGGCTGACATTCCGGATGGGGGCTTTAAGCCCTATGAGCGCAACAGCGAGACACTCGCGCGTCAGTGGGCGATCCCAGGGACTGAAGGGCTCGAGCATCGTGTCGGGAGTCTTGAGAAAGAAGCTGAGTCGGGGAATGTTTCTTACGATCCTGACAATCACGACGCGATGGTGCGTGTTCGTGCTGAGAAAGTCGCGCGAGCCGCGGAATCGATTCCTCCGCTGGAGGTAAACGGCGAAACGAGCGGGGAGACACTCATTCTGGGATGGGGTGGGACATACGGCTCGATCACGACAGCCGTGCGAGAACTGCGAAATGCGGGGCACCAGGTCAGCAGCGCCCATCTCCAGTATCTCAATCCGTTCCCTTCGAACACCGAAGAAGTGCTCCGTTCCTTCAAGCGGGTCATCATCCCCGAGATCAACCTGGGGCAACTGAGCCTGTTGATCAGATCCAAGTTCCTGATCAACACCATCGGGATCAACATCGTCAAGGGTCAGCCGTTCAAAGTCGAGACACTGGTCGAGGAGATCAAGGAGGCGATGAACTCATGAGCACGATCGAATCCAAAGAGACCCATCTCCCGGTGTACACCGCGAAAGACTTCACCACGGATCAGGATGTCCGATGGTGTCCCGGCTGCGGCGATTACGCGGTTCTCTCGGCGATGCGCAAGGCGATGCCCGATATAGGGCGCAAAAAAGAAGATGTGGTCTTTGTATCGGGAATCGGATGCGCTGCACGATTCCCGTATTACATGGACACCTACGGCATGCACTCGATCCACGGGCGGGCACTCGCCGTGGCGACTGGTGTGAAATGCGCGAATCCTGATCTTGCGGTGAATGTCGTGTCTGGTGATGGAGATCTGTTCTCCATCGGCGGGAATCACACGATTCATACCATGCGACGGAATCTGGATATCTCCATCTTCCTTCTCAACAACAAAATTTATGGCTTGACCAAAGGTCAATACTCGCCCACAAGTGAAGAGGGAAAGATCACACCATCAACGCCGGTGGGATCAATCGATCATCCGGTGAATCCGATCGCGGTGTCCGTAGCGGCGGGGTGCTCGTTTATTGCTCGTGGTATCGATGTTGACATGAAGGGGCTAGATCACCTGATCAAGCGGGCGATGGCGCACAAAGGCACTTCGTTCGTGGAGGTCTACCAAGACTGCAATATCTTCAATCACAAGGCGTGGTGGTACGCTTCACAGAAAGAAACCCGGTCCGAGACAACGATCGAGCTCACACACGGCGAGCCGCTGGTGTTCGGGTCACAGCAGGACAAAGGAATCCGACTCGTCGGTGTCCGCCCAGAGGTCGTGACCATCGGTCAGAATGGTGTGGGCATGGACGACCTGCTCGTCCACGATGAAGCCGATTTGAATCTCGCGTACATCTACTCACAGATGGCGCACCCAGAGTTCCCCGAACCGATCGGCGTCCTGCATGCGGATCCGAGTAAGCCGACCTACAACGAGCTGTTGCACGAACAGATCGAATCGTCGAAACAGTCCGGTCGCAACATGGATCTCCAGACTCTGGTTACCGGGAACGAATCGTGGGAAGTTCACTGATCAGTCGTACAGTTTGACTGTTCCTTCGCTGAGGTTGAAACTGATCTCAATATCGCGTGCTTTCTCGGCGCTGTATTTGAGCGTGATCTCGTCGCCGCTTGATCCGTTGACGATGAAGCGGAAAGTGGAGATGTCTTCGCTTCCGATTCCCTCATCAACCAAGATTGACGCCGGTCGGTGCTTGACAGGATTGAGTGTGCGATCGAACCGATCCGAGAGTCGTCCAGACAGCGCGACTTGTGCACCGCTCAGTTCGAGCAGGTCCGGGAGACCGATCCCCTTCCGCTGAGCGAGTTGGAGCCGGGTTGGGATCAGTTTGGAGTTTTCGATCTCGACAGTAATCTGCCATAGGTCAGAGCCGAGTTTCGTGGTCTCGATCCACTTGAACGAAAGGTCGGGCATCTGTTGAGCGTGGAACATCGTGAACGCGAAGTTCCGATGGCACCCCTCCTCGAGCATGAAGGGTGGGGTGACCCGAGAGGAATACTGTGTCCCGCCGCCGATGAGCACTTTGCCGTGCTGAGGGTGGTCATATTCTGTGAAATCCGTGAAGGTCTGGCCGAACAGCATCCGGTCCTGCCAGTGCATGCGCTCGCTTGAGGTAAACTCGCGATCCGGATCGGGCATTATTCTCTTGTTGGTCCAGAGTTCGTTGGTGAAGCTGGTAATTCCCAGACCCTCCGCGAGCCAGTTGACGAACCCGCCGTGGACTGTGTAGAGGTCGGCGTGGATGATCATGTAGTTGTAGTAGGGGAGCAAATCCTCGCCCGCGGCCCCGAGTTTGTCGTATACACCCCGATCTCCGGATGGGTATAGATCACCGAGGTACCGAGCGCCGGGACCACGCAGGATCATGCCTCCGGTGTTGTGGTAGCTCTGACCCGCGGCGATATTCGGATGCTGGAGAATAAACTCAGCGATCGAGTGTGTTTCAGGACTATCGAACGGGTATTGACCAGCGCCGTACTGGATGTAGTTGGGTTGCCAATCGCTTGCCCAGTTCCGGTTCATGTCGTACC
>JAEPQP010000035.1 GCA_017640485.1 Phycisphaerales bacterium
GGTATTCGTGGACCACCATGTCCTGGTACGCGCCCATGAAATCGGGGACATACCCGATTAGCGGACGGATCTGCCGATTCTGGTATCCAACGGTGAGTCCAGCAATCTGCGCCTGTCCGGATGAGGGCTTGAGCAGTGTCGCGAGAACCTTGATCGTGGTCGTCTTGCCCGCACCATTGGGACCGATGAATCCGAAGCAGTCACCCTCGTTGATCGTCAGGTTGAGCGAGTTGAGCGCGGTCAGCTCGCCGTAGCGTTTGGTGAGGTTGATGGTTTCGATCATTGGCATGGTCTGGATCCTTCGTGTGCTCTCTCAATCATCGGTCTCATCCTCTTCATCATCCTCAGCATCAAATACGCCCGAGTACGGCGGCGGATCCGCGGGGAATGGGTAGATCCAGGTGACGAGCGTCTTGCCCGATGCGGGGACACGCTTGCCGTCGACATACACTGGGATCGGGATCCCATCGGGACCGAGTTCCTCGGCATCGGTCTGCAGTTCACCCATCACGATCAAGCACGGCTGCGTGAACCACATCCCGAGATCCCAGCCGTGCATCTGTCTGCGATGCGCCAATCGATCACCGACCGGATCATTGGTCGACCCATAGCGGGGTGGATCGAACTGGGAGATCAACCGGGCCGCTTTGAGTCGGTTCATGGTGTTGCCGCGTGATCCCTGAATCGAGAGCGAGTCCACCCCCAAGCGGACCGCGCTGGTGAAGTAGGGCTGCTTGCCTCGGACGGGCTCGGTCGGCTTGGTGTAATCGAGCATCTCGATGACCTCGCCGGGACCCCATCCACCTCCCGGGAACTGAGGGGACCAGCTCGTCACACGCGAGATCATCTGCGAACCCAGCTTCTGGCCGCTGGATCGGATCGGGATCTGCTGTGAGACAATGAAGAATGTCACGCGTGTGAGTTCGCCGGGCAGATCATGCACGAGCTCTCCAGAGACTTCGTTCCCGTTGAGGATCAACGGCTTCTCGATAAAGCTCTCGGTATCAATCACCGGATGAGGCATCGACCAATCGCTCACCCCTCCCCAGTCAACGCGGAAGTCCTTGACCGTTGCACGCGTTGGGACACGGATCGATTCCGGGCTCCGGCTCTCGATCCGGTATCCGGTGTTGTCCGGGAAACCATTGACGATACTCGCCGAGGTCGTGCTGGGTTGCCAGGGCGTGATCAGACTGCTGAGCCGGTTTGTCGCAAGTACACCTGACTCGGAAGGATCAGGGAGTGAGATCTCCGACTGCCCATAGCTCGGGAGCATCACACTCATCCACGATCGAGCCCGGCTCTGGGTTTGCCCGTAGACCTGTTCGAGGAGCGTTAGATGGGTGATATCGACCTTCTTCGGACGAAGGAACAACGCGCCAAGCCACGCCGCGCTCGTAAAGATCGCGATCATGAGCACGAATCCTACCCATGCGTGCTGACTCTTCTTTTTGCTCTTGAGGAGTGCGAAGCCGCCGGGCCCTGCGAGGACCCAGTAGATCAGGAAGACGACCAGACCAAAGAACACACCCTGGATCGCTCGGCCAGTCTTCGCGATCTCTCCAGAGATTTCATTATCAAACTCGAGGATCGTACGGGAACGAACATCCGACAGGAGCTGCTCAGTCATTTCATTTGGACGCTGGATATCCCCGCGCATCCCAAGGATGCGGTGCCAGAATGATTCCGGATCTGGAAGACCAAGTCTTCGGAGTTCCCCATTCCCAAGATCGATCCCGAATACCGTCACCATCCCTGATCCAACAAGTCTGCGGATCGCGACCACTTCGCCGTGAACGGTTTCGAGGATTGGGAGCGCCGTACCAACTTCCGCATCAGGCGAAGGTGTAAAGCTGGTAATGGTCCCGTTGGTCGGGAGGGGCACATCGGGAGACTCTGTGATGAGTGTCCTGATCGATTCATAGTCAACCCCGTCACTGCGGCTCGGCCGCTGGACGTCTGGCAATATGGAACTCAGTGGATGAGATCCACTGAACCACGGATCGTCCGAAGGGGGCATCATGATCACCAGGTGGCCACCCTGCTCTACCCAGTTGCGGATCGCTCGAGCGCGTTCTGGAGAGAGTGACGATGGATCATGCTCGCGCAGTGTTGAACTTCCCCACACCAAGAAATCCAGAGTCACAAGACCCTGCCAACGATCCGGGAGCGAGTTCGTGGTCAGTCCAGGAGCGACCCGGATCAGTTCGTGCCCAAGCGGTCTCCAAGTTCGGCCGTCGATGGTTGTGGAGTATTGATCAATCCCAAGTTGACGCGTCCCCACTACTCCAGCAAGTGCGATCCATGGGTCCTGCATAATTGGGTTGTAAACCGATGCCACTCCCAGTAATCGGCCCGCTCGATATCCGAGTTGGCCGTCCTGTGATCCGCCCGATTCTTGTGCTTCGAAGGCGTGGATCTCGAAGCTCGCTTGATCAAACTGAAACGGGACCCAGCAGTAGAGCCAGAAGCTCTGAGGCAAACCTGGGTTGGCGCTGACCACGCGATCGAACTGCGCATCATCGCCGTCGGAATCTCGAATCGTGACCCTGAGGATGACCTCACGCTGGGAGGATCCCTGATCGAGCATCTGGACCTGGATCCCGGCCCAATCACCCGCTCGGATCATGCCCCCAACCCCCAGATTGAGCACGGAAAGCTGCACCTCACCGGCTCCCTGTTCGTCCTGAGAGATCTCTTGGGAGAGTGCATTCTGGATCGGAAAGACAGCGACTACCGCAATCAGGACCAATGACATCCAACGCGGGATCTGGAAACGCATTGCTTCGAACCAACTGCCCAAGGCTTGTCCTCCTGGTACCTAGCCTCTCATTGGGATCAGCAGGTACGCAGATTCTACGGCATCATGAACAAACTTGCGTCATTGACCAAAGTTTCTTCCAGAATCGTCCGATCAGACGGACTTCATGCTCGACTCAGGGACCATGATTGTGCTCGTTACACTCTTCGCATCTGCGGTGTGCATGCTCTCAATTTACACAGTCTATGGCAATGTCATCCGTCATGAGACAACGCTTCATGACCTCCGGAACAGGGTCGAGTTCCTACAGAATCAGCAGGCACTCAAAATCGCTGAACTCAAAGGCGATATCAGTCCATTGGAAGTAACCGAGATCATCGAAAACGGCGAAGTTGTGCCGATCGGCGATGTCTCCGAGACTGAACCTGAAACGGACTTGATTCTGGATCAGGAGAGCGCAGACAGCTCTTCGACCAAGGCCGCGTGAGAACGCGCTCCCATGCGAAAGCAATCGAGCTCGAACTTCTCGTTTGGTGAGTGGACCCTGTCATCCTCCAGACCGAAACCCATGAAGATGGTTTCGAGCCCGATGGTTGTCTTGAGCAGTCCAGCGACCGGAATCGATCCACCTGACTTGATCATCGCAGGGTCAACGCCGCACGCACTCTTGATTGCTCGCGATGCCGCTTGCAACGGTGCCGATTCGGTCGCACAGGTCGCGGGCGCTCCGCCGCCGTGATTCTCAAAGCTCCAGGTACACCCTGGAGGAGTCCGCTCTCTGAACCACTCATAGACCGCTTCAGCAATTTTGTCTGAGTCTTGATCGTCGACGAGACGGAAGGAGAGTTTCACGCTTGCTTGTGATGGGATGACGGTCTTTGCGCCGGGACCTGTGTACCCACCAATGATGCCATTGATATCACAGGTCGGGCGAGCCCATTCTCGCTCGATGAACGAGAATCCCTTCTCCCCGATGTTGGCGTCTTCGCTGAGCCCGATCCCTTTGAGTGCTTCTGCAGGGTTGACCCCAAGAGCATCCCACTGAGCACGCTCAGCATCCGTCAGTTCCCTGACTCCGTCGTAGAATCCCGGGATCGTGACCTTGCGGTCTTCATCCCAGAGCTGGGCGAGGACTTTGGTGAGTTCATTGATCGGGTTCGGGACTTTCCCCCCCCACAATCCCGAGTGAAGGTCTTGATCTGGTCCTGTCAGCGTTGCTTCGATGTAGGTCAATCCGCGTACGCCGTAGGTAATCGCGGGCTTCCCCCTTCCGAGCATTCCGGTATCGGAGATGAGGCAGACATCGGTCTTTGAGAGCATGTCTTTGTGCTGCTCAACAAAGTTCTCTAGATTCACCGACCCTGATTCCTCTTCACCCTCAAGCAGTACTGTGAACTTCACACCGCCCCCAGGCTTCCCGGTCGTCTTATACCATCCGCGCATCGCTTCGAGGAACATCATCACCTGCCCCTTGTCATCGCAGGCGCCGCGAGCAACAACGCGTTCTCCGATCGCTCCCTCGGCGGGCTTTCGGATTGGTTCAAATGGTGCCGATTCCCAGAGTTCGATTGGGTCTGCGGGTTGCACATCGTAATGCCCATAGAACAGAACATGCGGACCGTTGTAGTCCGCGTCTCCTTCGCTCGTTGCGAGAACGATCGGTTGACCCGGATTTTCTGTAGTCCCGGTTTCCATCAGTTCGACCGAGAACCCAGACTCTTCTAGATGCTCTAGAGCCCACTGCGCAGCTTTGCGTGTATCCGGATCGTGCTTGGGATCGGTCCCAACCGATGGGATGCGGAGCCAATCCATAAAGCGGTCGATCGACTCTTCTTCGTGAGTCATGAGCCACTCAAGTACCTGTGATGTTGACATGTTTGTTCTCCCGTTTGTGGAGCATAGTCAAAAAAGAACCCGCCGCCCAATGCTGGACGGCGGGATCAAATCGTCAGATAGAGTGTCTAGGTCGGATTAGCGACGGCGACGAGTGGTTGCAAGACCACCAAGACCGAGGAGTGCGAGTGCACCTGGTGCTGGGATGTTTGCAGCGTCTGGGGTCGCGGATGGTGAAGGCTGACCGAACTCGAGCAGGCCGATGTTTGAGGAGCCGTCACCGATGCGGTAGAAACCAGCAGGGAGGAAGCTGCCGTCAGGACCAAACGCGAAGTCTGGAGTGATCGGGGTTCCGCCGATGTTTGCGACGTCGAGGTCGCTGTCGGTCACGAAGAAGGTTTCGACGATCGCCGAACCTGCATCGCGGAGAACCATGGTGTACGAGCCGTTCTCGATCGAGTTTGCACCGATGAGTTGGTCAGCGACGTAGCCGTAGGTTGACTGCGAGAGTGCGTTACCGAGGGTGTGGTGTCCACCAGCGCCGATGACGCCGCTGAGCATAAAGGTTGAACCGCCGTCTTCTTGACCGAACCCTGCGGTGTCAAAGTCGGAGTCCCAGAGTTCGATGGACCATCCGGTCAGATCGATGTCTGCGCCGGTGGTGTTGTAGAGTTCGATGAACTCTGCGTCTGAGCCCGAGGTTGAACCAAGGACTTCGTTGATGGTGACGCTTGCGTTTGCAGCGCCAGCGATGCCTGCGAGGGCAGCGATTGCAATGGTCAGTTTCATTGTCTTCTCTCCAGTTTGGTGTACAGATCTCTCATCTCTGAAAAAACATAGGATCGATTCGTTCGGGACATCGGGCGATAAGTGAACGGGTCAGGAACGCTGAATTACCCTTGTTCCGGTCGGTTTCGAACCATGATAGTACCATAACCAGAGGGACTGCGCGAGTCAATTCGCCCACATTTAAGGTATTGTCAAGGAAATTTGTGATTTATGGGACCATTTTGGTGTGATGCATGAAAAAACGCCCCGGAGGGGCGTTGGAGGGTCTTGTTGATCCTTGATTTAGTAGATCGTTGGGTTTGAACGACCGTTGCTCTGCTCACGCATGAAATCGATGGATTCTTGGGTTGAATCGTTGTCTTCCCAGCGGGTACCGGTTGGGTACCAAGGGTTTGGATCAATGTAGGATTCAGCTTGTGACATCGTGTTGACCGAAGTGTCAAACCGAGCGACATTGATTGCCTCATCATGACGGTACGACAGGAGCAGGTTGTTCCCGGTATCCGCCGCGGCCGCGAAGTCCCGGCCGTAAGCGGTCGAGCGGCTGAAGATCGGTGATGACGAGGTGAATGAACCAAACAGTGCATTCAGATCCGGATCGAAGTCCAGACCCGCAGAATCTTCCCAGTAGCGTGTGCCGTCTGCGAACATGATTTTGCTCGAGGCACTGGTCCCAACCCGGTCCATGCGGTGACGGAATCCCTTGGGTTGCTGTGGTGCACGATCGACCGACATCAGGTTGTTGATTCGAGCGAAGGTCGCTCCACGAACCAAGCTCCGCAGGTAGTTGTCGTCGTCTTGACTGACATGCGCGAAGCCCGTCGGCATCAGATAGCTGACCTGCTGGATACCTTCTTCAGCAAGCGCCGCGAACTCTTCGATGTCTGCAGCATTCGCCCCTGCGTAGACCGTGTCGTTGAAGACATTCGCGCGAGCACAGCCGAAGTTGTTGAAGATATCACGTGTTCTCTCAGCACGGTTGCTCGAGAAGTTCATCGAGTCACCCGCGATCGGCGAGATCCAGTCTTGGACTGTTGTCGGTGTGATCGACTCGGTGTTCCCGAGCATCGCATCGGCACCGGACACAACACCTTCGCCGGGGACGATCACATTTCCCGTGTACGGAGTCCCGATGTTGACCGGGCTTGAGTAGTACTCACGGTTCTCGCTTGCGTAGAAGGTGTTGAGCGTCGCGAGGTTCTTCATCGTGGCTTTGCACACCAAGCTTTGGGCGCTGGCGCGAGCTGATGAGAGTGCCGGAAGAAGGATCCCGATAAGGAGTGCGATGATTGAAATCACAACAAGCAATTCAATCAGAGTAAAGGCTTTTAATTTCCGGTCCATTGTGTTCTCCACAGTTAGCGAGAGGAGTTTGGTGTTCAGTCTTTATTTCTTGATAACCACGACGATCGGATCTTCATCCAGAATATCGATTCGCAGTCCTGAGCCGAGGGCCTTTGACTCTTCACGCATCTCATCAGTGATTGCGTTCTCAAGTCTTGGGCTGAGCTTCCATGAATCTGAGCCCTCTTCCTGATCAACCGGGAACAGTGTTCGTTCGCCAGTTTCAGGGTGTTTCGCGGGGTACATCACGCCCCTCGCTTTGCCCTTCTGGACCATGTAGAGTTGGCCGGTCATGACATCAACCGTCATGTGACCGCTGGGGCCCTTTTGCATGTCACTCCCCATCACTCTCCATGCTGTGAACGCAAGGACAATCACGGCTGCGACCATTAAGACTATGTGCCAGGGTTTGATGTCACTCATGCATCCTGCCTCGTTCTACATCGTTTGGATCCCATGATTGCTCACTGGATCTCGGTTTATTCATCCCCGGCCTATTCGGTTCGCGGGGCGGGTATTCTAGTCACCACTCTTGGTATCTCAAATGGTTATCCCGTAAGTCTATCAGACTTTCGCAAACGAGTTGCAAGAGCGGGCTTTTTCACACAATCTGAATGCCCAGAATCAGTGCGAAAGATCCACACTCACCGGATAGTGGTCCGCGGCGTAGCCCTCAAAGGTCTCCAGATCGCGGTAACTGGTCCCCTCAGGCCGTGCTGTAGTGCCGTAGACAAACGCGTTCTGGGTGTCCATCCGGCCCAGAGCATGCTCGTTGGCAAGGATCAGATCAATCCGGCGCCCTGATTCATGGGTCGTGATTTCTGGAGATTCCTTGCGATCTGCAAAGATATCCACAAATCCTGCATCCAGGTAAATCTGGACCGAGTCGTCTTCCGGCAAAGCGTTGTAATCACCCAGGAGCACGATTGCCCGCTCGGGATTGGTTTCGATCACCGATTGAATCAGTTTGAGGGTGCCTCGCGCCTCGGCTTCGCGCCAGTAGTGGTTGTGGAATCCGGATTTGTGATGCAGCACAAAGAGCGTGAGTGTCCAATCCTCTTCGCCATCTGCGCCTGGGATCTGGAGATCGACCATGAGCGGAGATCTCCGGAACGCGATGGGTTCACCGGCGTACCAGTTCTTGCTATTGCCGTATTTCTCAGGATGGACCCCACCAAGTTTTTTGTTCGGCCAGTTCTGAGCGTTCGTGATCGGGAAGCGTGAGAGGACTGCGTTTTCAATCCCGCGCGAGTTCCCGGCATCAATCGAGACCACATGGTCGTAGCCCATGTCAGACAGGTAGGTGTCTCGGTACCCGAGCAACGCTTGCTCGGATTCGATCTCTTGGAAGCAGAGGACATCTGCGTTGACGGCACGGATTGCCATCGCGGTTGCGATGAGTTCGTGTTCGGGCTTGGTGTCGTCTGCGTCATCGTCGCGACCGGTCAACGCTGGATCGTCGTGGGCGTCGAACAGGTTTTCGATGTTGTAGGTCGTTAAACGGAATGCACCTCCTGCTGTATCCGGCGCATCTTTGAGGCCGAACTTACGCATGTGGCTACGCATGTCCTCAAACTTCGCGATGGTCTGGGAATCCGCGAAAGGTTGAGCAGCCTGAGCTTGGTCCTTTGGCTCATACGCGACGGCTCGTTGAGCAGAGCACGCGAGGATGAATGCCGCGACGGAGATGGAAGCGAAGAGTGATCTGTTCAAGCGTGTCATGCGTATGTTCTCGTGTGGTCTGGATGGCTGCGTTGGCGCGTACAAGCCGTCTCTACAGCGTCGATATACCCCCAAACTGTAGGGCGTGTCCGACGAGCAGACGGCTACCATTCACGGAGAGCCACTCCGGCGGCTCCAACTGAGAGGTCGATGTGAAAATTGTCTTAGTCAATCCCAGGGGGTTCTGTGCCGGCGTTCGTATGGCGATCGATGTCGTGGACCAAGTGATCGAGCTTCTTCCAAACGAAGACATCTATGTCTATCACGAAATCGTGCATAACCGACATGTCGTCGAACGGTTTGTGAATCAGGGCGTGACCTTTGTAGAGTCCCTTGAGGATGTCCCGGAGGGCAGCATCGTGGTCTTCAGCGCCCACGGCATCCCGCCTTCACTCCGAGAAGAAGCCAAACAGCTTAACCTGACGGCTATTGATGCGACCTGTCCACTGGTAACCAAAGTCCACTCCAGAGCTGTGCGATATGCACGGCAGGGATATCAGATCCTGCTGATCGGTCACAAGAACCATCAAGAAGTCATCGGGACCTACGGCGAGGCTCCTGAGCAAACTCAGGTCGTGGAATCACCTGAGTGCATACCAAACCTGACAATCCATGATCCTGACAAACTGGTCTACCTCACGCAGACCACACTCTCAACCGATGATGCCGGGATCATCATTGATGCGCTCAAAGACGCATTTCCCAATATCAAAGCTCCACCCACCGAGGACATCTGCTACGCAACGACCAATCGCCAGCATGCGGTCCGCTTGGTCGCGCCAGAGTGCGATCTTGTCATAGTCGTTGGATCCAAAAACTCGTCCAACTCTGTGCGGCTCACCGAGATCGCACAAACAATGGGGACCTGCAGCGTGCTCATTGACGATGCTTCGGAGCTCAACCCGAAGTGGTACCCAACGGGCAACGAAACGATTATGCTGACGGCGGGCGCGAGTGCTCCGGAGGATCTTGTTTCTGAGATCTGCAGACACTTTGTCGATACCCACCAAGCAACTCTGCATGTCGCGGATGTCACCGAAGAATCCGTCGAGTTCGGTCTCCCGCTGACACTCAAACGGCTCATGGAAGCGCACGGCGTGGATCACAAAGACCGACGCATCACGGTAGAAGCGCCCATCATCACGGCGGCTGAGTACGGCGACACTCCGGTTGCGCTCACCATCTCTGGAGAGCGGTCGTGAAGCATCCCGAGCATCACTTCTTCTCGATGACTCCAGAGACGCTCACGGACTGGTGCCTTGAGCGGAACCTCCCGAAGTTTCGCGCCAAGCAGATTCTTGAATGGGTCTACCTTAAGGGCGTCATCGATCCGATGCAGATGAGCAATCTGTCCAATCAGGACCGCGCGATGCTGCAATCGGAGATGACTTTCCTCAGCGGCCCCACCGTTGCGCATCAACTCGCAACCGACGGGACCCAGAAACTGCTGATCGAATGGAGCGATGACCTGAGCGCACAACCGATCGATGCTCGCGAAGCGGGGGTCGATCATGCGTCCAGGCTTCCGATTTTGGGTCAGGATATGCCGTATTCGGACACGACTCGGCAGACCGAGTGCGTGATGATTCCATCACTGGATTCCGATCGTCGCACGGCATGCATCTCATCACAGGTCGGGTGTCCGGTAGGATGCAAGTTTTGTGCGACTGGAATCGGTGGTCTGGATGGGAATCTCACAGCAGGGCGGATCGTGGAGCAGGTCTGGAGACTCAATCAGTTGGATGGAGTTGGTCGCATCTCGAATGTGGTGTTTATGGGGATGGGTGAGCCGCTCGCGAACTTCAAGCCTGTCGTCGAAGCGGTCAAGACGATCGCGGCGCCATGGGGGATGGGAATCGGGGCTCGAAAGATCACTGTTTCAACAGTCGGGATGCACAAAGCTATAGAGAAGCTCGCGAGCGAGCTCGATCTTCCGGTGACCCTCGCGCTCTCGCTGCACGCACCGAACGATACCCTCCGACGCGAGCTGATTCCCTGGGCGGAGTTCACCTCGATCCATGAGCTCAAGGGCGCCTGCCGAATGTGGTTTGAGAAGACCGGACGCGAGATCACACTCGAATACATCATGCTCGGCGGGATCAACGATCAGAGCGAGCACGCGATCGAGCTCGCGCAGGTCTGCAAGGATTTACGCGCCAATGTGAATCTCATCCGCTACAACGAAGTGAAGGGATTGGAGTTCTCGCGTCCGAGCACGGATGATGTCCATCGGTTCCAGTACCTGCTTCGTGAGCATGGCATCAACTGCCATATCCGCGCCAGCCGCGGGCGAGATATTGCCGCCGCGTGCGGTCAGCTCCGTCATGAGCATGTGGGAGCGTAGTAATGCACTTCCCGCTCGCATTTGCTGATCCAGATCATTATTCATGGAGCGAGGAGTTCCGAGCGTTCACGCTCCAGCACTGGATCGTTGTTGGCGTGTGTCTTCTCATCACGATCGCTTGGTGTGTGGTTGGTCGCGCCTTACTAAGTGGAGAATCGCCAAACTACTCGAAAGAACGCACAATCAGGCACTGGGTGGGCTGGTTCATCGTGATCAGTCAGTCGCTTATTTTCCTGAGGAGGTTCCTCCCGGGTCAATGGGACCTTGATGATTCGCTCCCGCTGCATATGTGCCGATGGACGGTCTGGATCGTCGCGTGGGCGATGCTGACACTCGATCGTCGCGCTCGCTCGATGACACTCTTCTGGGGACTCGGTCTGAGCACGCAGGTGTTTTTCACGCCCTTTCTCAAGGAGGGACACGGCTCACTCGCATTCTGGATCTACTGGCTCAATCACCTCCAGATCGTTGGGGTCGCGATCTACGACATCGTGGTGCTTGGGTATCGTCCAACACTCAAGGATCTCCGATTCGGGATCCTCACTGGAATTGGGTTTGCAGTCTTGGTGTTTATCCTGAACATCCTCCTCGGCACCAACTACGCGTATCTCGGGAGCGCGGATCACGACTCGGCATCCATCATCGACAAGCTCGGGCCGTACCCATACCGCGCGATCTGGATGGTGGTTGGCTCTGCGATTGTGATGATCTTCGTCTACCTCATCTCGCTTGGCTCACTGACCCTCCGGACCCGGGTGCTGAAGAAATCACCTCCGAGGTTCATCGGACCGGAGCATGAGACTCGGGACATCTGACAGACGAACTCGCTACACTCGATGAATGGTTCAGGTCCTGCTTATCTTGTGTGTGCTCGCATTCGTGCTCTCGCTGATGGTTACATGGCTGACCCTTCGCGTGAGCACGAGATTGGGAGCTTTGGACACGGCGCCGATCGACGGGCAGGTCAAAGCACCACGCAGGGTGATCCCCAACACTGGAGGGATCGGGATCGCGATCGCGCTCTGGCTCCCGATGCTTGCTGGGTTAATCGCGGTGAGCACGCTGGATTCGGGATCATTTACGGGGGTGCTTGAACCAATCCAGTCCGTCTGGACCGATCTTCAAGAACGTACCGGGCTGGGCTGGGGACTGCTCGGGTGTGTTGTTGGACTGCATGTGCTTGGACTGATCGATGATCGCAAGCCGATTAGTGCTTGGCCGAAGCTGATCATCATGCTTGTGCCCGCGATTCTCTTTGCGACTCTTCTGGACACTCGTCTGCTGACCATGCTTGATTCGCATGTCGGGGGATCTTGGTTGAGCATCATCCTCACGGTCATCTGGATCGTCGCGGTCACCAACGCGATGAACTTCATTGACAACATGGATGGATTGAGCGCCGGGATTGCGGCAATCGCGGGCGGCTTGTTTCTGATCGCCGCAATCCTCAACGCTCAGTGGTTCATCGGGGTCATCCTCGCGCTGCTCGTCGGTGGGTGCTTGGGATTCCTCGTCTTCAACTTCCCGCCCGCAAAGATCTTCATGGGAGACGGCGGATCGCTGGTCATCGGGTTCATCCTCGCGATCACCACAGTACGGACAACATACATCCCCGCGGACGCGAGCGGACCGATCTCGGGCGCTTGGTATGGATTGCTGATGCCGATCGCGGTATTGTCGGTCCCGTTGTACGATCAGTTCTCAGTCATCCTGATCCGACTCTCGCAAGGCAAAAGCCCATTCGTCGGTGACATGCAGCACTTTTCGCATCGTCTCCGTGATCGGGGACTCGGGAATCGTGGGACGGCAGTGGTCATCTACGCTCTCACCGCGTGTTCTGGGATCGCGGGGATCTTGCTCACGCGTGCCAACTCTTGGGAAGCAGCGCTGCTGGGCATTCAGGTGATCCTCATCATCTCATCGATCGCGTTGTTTGAGTACCGATCCCCTGCACACCGGGGGCCTCGTGACTGAGCACACACACCAATCCGCGCGTTCCCAAACTTCGATCCGAGAACTGGTCACGATCGGTTCGATGATCTTGATGCTGCTGATGATCCTTATTCGAGCGATGAGTGCGCATGAGCCGTTCCCGATGTGGGAGACTGACCCCTTTGTGTTCAGCGTCCCGCTGACCGGGATCCCGTACGGCTTTGCCATTCTCCTCAATACCATCATCATGCTGCTCGGGCTGACGCTGCTTGTGCTGTGCCCTCAACAAAGAACTCGATCAGAGTACATTCTGAGCGTGCTTGGGGGGTTTGGTTTTGTTGGCCTTGCGTTTCATATCTTCATCGATCCGCAATCGCTCCTCAATGGATCGACCCTGGGCGCAATGTTCGTCACGCTCCTGGCGACCAGAGCATTTGTTTCTGCAATGCCCCATTGGTTCTCGTTCGTTGCATCACTTGTGCTGGGATGCGTGGTCATGCTGGGAGCCGTGGGTCTACATCAGGTCTTCATCCAGCACCCGCAGACGGTCGCGATGTATGAACAGACCAAGGACGCGTTCTTGCAAGCGCGTGGTTGGAACGATGGCTCGTTTGAGGTCTTGAGTTATGAGCGGCGTCTTAATCAACCCGAGCCCACAGGATGGTTCGGGCTTTCGAATGTGTACGCGAGCTTTATCGCCGCCTTCGGGGTCGCGATGCTGATGATCACGCTCTGCTCGATCCGTCGAGCTTGGTGGATACTCTCGGCACTCCTCACAGCGGGGATCTTTGCGCTGCTTCTGATCTCCAAGTCCAAAGGCGGCATCGGTGCGGGAGTCCTCGGGTTTGCTTTGCTTCAGTATGCACTAGCACGTCGAAACAATCGACCCCGTCGATTGGGGTGGAGCGTCCTGAGCGGATACGTCATCGCGATGCTCGGCGTGCTTGGCGGAGCGGTCATGAACCAACTCTCGTTGCTCTTCCGTGGTCAGTACATGGTCGGATCGCTCAAGATCTTTGCGGAGTACCCAGTGCTCGGTGTGGGGCCGGGTCGCTACCAAGACGCGTACATGAGGCTCAAGCCCTCAACGAGTCCTGAGGATGTCACCAGCGCTCACAACCTCCCCTTCGACCTGCTGGCACAACTCGGAATCCCGGGGATTGCACTGATCGCAGCGGGTGTGGTGCTGCTGCTGGGCGCTCGTCTACCAGACTCAGAAAGCGTTCAGGACACTCAATCCAATCAGCACATCCCGCAACATCTGTCTTCAGGGATCATCAAGCGGATTGTGATCCTGAGCGTCCTGCTGGTTGGCGTCATCGCGATTCGGCTGCAATCCAATGCGATTGACATCGAACTGATGGGAATCCTACTGGCTGGAATGCTGAGCTGGGGAGTGCTCGCTCTCACGCTCACGAAGGTCGCAACCATGCGGACTCTCCGGATAGCCATGTCCGGAGCCGCGATGGTGCTCGTCATCCACTCCATGCTGGACCTGGCCCCGATCTGGATCGTGAGTGCCCCACTCTTTGGCATTTGTGTTGGACTGGGATTCTTTCGAGTTCAGAGCTCCGATGCTCTTCGCTCATTTCATTGGACTCGAGTTGTGATGCTGTTGCCGATTTTCGCAGCCGTGGTTGGATCGGGAATCGGGGCAATCCATGCGATCCAACGGGACGCTCGTCTCATGGAACTCGGGAGACCGGCGCAGGAAATCGCGACAATCCGTGACATGATGTCCGAAGGACTTCCCGGCGAGGAGATCACGCTCCGGATCAATACGCTCATCGCGGGAGAATCCATCCCGAACCAGCTCTCGGTCCTGCAAGCATTCGATCAGTTTGAACTCCAGACTCGGTACCGCAGCGCATTGGGACTGATGGCACTGACTGAGGAACACAAGGATCGCAAGCTCGACATTTCAGCGTTGGATCAGGTCATGAAAGCCGCGGTCATTCTGGATGCTCGTAACTTTGCGGAAGCCGAAGATCTTTGGGAATGGGTGAGCAGCACCGCACGCACGTTTTCGACAAGAACCTCGTTCACTGAACTGCGATGGTCGGGTCAAGCGTTTATCACCCTCGCAGAGCATACTGCATCGGGTAGTGACCATTCCCAAGCGGATCAGTGGAGATCCCATGCACTCGATTCATGGCTCGAAGCGGACACCTACAACCCGCATGATCCCAAGCACGCGTACAGAATCATGACACTGCTCAGGACGCTCGGACAAGCAGAACAGTCCAAGATCTGGGCATCCAAGGCCATCGATCGGTCCGATCGCATGCGGCTGGATCCACTCAAGCAGCTCAACGCGGCGAGTCTGGAGGATGCCCGAAGCGTGCTGATGGGGACCCCGGATTGATCTGGAGATGAAATTCATGGATTTCTTGGTCCGAGAATCAGGGTTCAAGTGCCGAATCTGCTTGAAAAAGAGTATGGGGTCGCTAGGATTATGGACTTTCGCGTCATCGCTCCGATCGGGATCTCGGCGTGTCGATTGATTGTACTTTGGTATCCCATCATGCTTTATGCGTGACACGGAGCGAGCGTTATGGATGACTCATCCGATCCTGAACCTCATCGAGGCAGCTGCCTAGGACTGGTGCTCTAAGAGAGTGACCAGCAGAGCAGCGGAGGATTCGTGTGCGTCAACCCAGCGCGTACCAAAGAACTCGGCAACCCACTTTTTTGAAAAACATCATCGGGATCAGAAGGCTGATCCCTCAGTATGCCCGCCCGATTCATTCAACGAGCGTGCTCAAGAACCAGAAGCATTCGACCAACACCGGTCAGACAACACGACGGCATCAAGAAACCGTCCAAGAGAAGGATCCCAAAGATGGCCACCGACCTGCAACACATCCGCAACATCGGAGTCTGCGCTCACATCGACGCGGGCAAAACAACCGTGACCGAACGCATCCTGTTCTACACAGGGAAGAGCTACAAGATCGGTGAGGTCCACGAAGGGACCGCGACCATGGACTTCCTCCAGGAAGAACAAGAGCGCGGGATCACCATCCAGTCCGCAGCAACCACCTGTCCATGGACCCACAAGGGACAAGAATACAAGATCAACCTGATCGATACTCCGGGTCACGTGGACTTCACGATTGAGGTCGAGCGTTCACTCCGCGTCCTCGACGGCGCGATCGCAGTGTTCGATGGTAAAGAAGGCGTTGAAGCCCAGTCCGAAACCGTATGGCGCCAGGCTGATCGCTACAACGTGCCTCGCATGTGCTTCATCAACAAGATGGACAAGATGGGTGCAAACTTCGAGTACTCATTTGACACGATCAAGAAGCGCCTCGGCGCCAACCCGATCGCGATGCAGATCCCTTGGGGCGAGGGCGACGAACTCGTCGGCATCATCGACCTCCTCGAGATGCGTGCGTACAACTTCGACAAGGAGTCACAGGGCGCGATCGTGACCGAGATGGACATCCCTGAGGATCTCATGGGGAAGGCCGAGAAATGGCGCCATGACCTCATCGAAGCGGGTGCATCACTCGATGATGCGCTCATGGAGCAGTACCTCGAGGACGAAAGCTCGATCACCCCTGATCAGATCCGTGCTGCTATCCGCAAGGGTACCATCGCTCTTGAATGCAACCCGGTCTTCTGTGGCTCGGCACTCAAGAATGTCGGTGTCCAGCGCCTGATCGACGCGACGATCGAGTACCTCCCGAACCCTGAGGAAGTCCCCGACACCAAGGGAACTGATCCGAAGGACAAGACCATCGAGATGTCCCGCAAGAACAACGAGAAGGATCCGTTCTCCGCACTCGTGTTCAAAGTGGTTTCTGACACCCACGGCGACCTGACCTACATGCGTATCTACTCGGGCAAGCTCGTCAAGGGCAGCCGCACGCTCAACCCCGGGAACAACAAGCGTGAGATCGCTTCGCGTATCTTCGAGATGCACGCGAAGGATCGTCTCGCACTCGACGAGGTCGGTGCGGGCAACATCGTTGCGGTCGTCGGCATCAAGAACTCGATGACCGGTGACACGCTCTGTGACCCGGATCACCCGATCATCCTCGAGCGCATGGAGTTCCCACCACCGGTGATCTCGATGTCGATCGAGCCCAAGACCGCGGACGACAAGCGCAAGCTTTCGGAAGCTCTTGTGACTATTCGTCGCGAGGACCCATCGTTCCGCTCTGAGTACAACGAAGAGACCGGACAGACCATCATCGCGGGTATGGGCGAGCTCCACCTTGAGATCATCAAGAACAAGCTCCTCCGCGATATGAAGATCGGTGTCGAGGTTGGTAAGCCACGCGTTTCTTACCGCGAAGCGATCAAGGGCCCAGCAGACGGTTGCCGCGGACTGTTCAAGAAGCAGTCGGGTGGTCGTGGTCAGTTCGGTGACTGTACCATCAACATCGAGCCGTTCACCGCTGAGCAAGCGGAAGAAGCCGGTCTCGACTTCACCGACAACGTCGCATTCGAGAACGCGATCGTCGGTGGTGCGATCCCGAAGGAGTTCATTCCATCGGTCGAAGTCGGTGTCCGCAACACCGCGAAGTCCGGCGTCTCGGCTCCGTTCCCGCTGATCAACATCAAGGTCACCCTGACCGACGGCAAGTACCACGATGTGGACTCCAGCCAGGTCGCATTCGAGCAAGCGGGTCGTCTCGCACTCCGCGAAGCGGTCTCCAAGGCCGGCTCGGTTTTGCTTGAGCCGATCATGAAGGTGGTCATCGTGACCCCTGAGGATTACCTCGGGAACGTCACCGGCGACATCTCCTCGCGTCGCGGGATGATTCTCGACACCGAGGACAAGGGCATCATCAAGGAAATCACCGCGGATGTCCCGCTGAGCGAGATGTTCGGGTACACCACCGATCTCCGCGGCATGTCGCAGGGTCGCGCTGCGAACTCGATGGAGTTCAAAGAGTACCGCGAGATGCCTCGTAACCTCCAGCAAGAGGTTATCGAAGCAGGTGCATAACCCGCTGTGATTCAACCTTATCCACTCTCCGGGCGTGCTCTGACGGGCACGCCCGGCTTTCTTTTTCTTGCGTTGGATCGCTCCGGATCAATCGCTGAATCCAGAATGCCGACCTATCGTTGAGACCCGCAAGTGTGCGGCGTATATCGGACCTCAGTTGTTGACGACAGGAGTCGAGTCAATGTCAGATCGGTATCAAGCAATCTTGCTCTTTGGAGCCCCAGGCGCGGGGAAGGGCACGCAGGGTGAACTGCTCGGGAACATCCCAGGCTTCTTCCACATCTCCACTGGAGATATGTTTCGCACCCTCGATCGACACTCCGAACTCGGGAAGGTCTTCGACTCATATTCCAGCCGTGGAGAGTTGGTCCCCGATGAAGTGACCGTTGATCTCTGGCGCGAATACACCAAAGCACTGACGACGCTCAGCAAGTTCAAGCCGCGCTCCGATCTGCTTGCTCTCGACGGCATCCCCCGCACGGTCGCGCAGACCGAGATCATCAAGCAGTATGTGGATGTTCGCGGGATTGTCCACCTCGTCGCTCCAAGCACAGAAGAGATGGTCGCCCGACTCCAGAAGCGTGCGATGGAACAGAAGCGCGTGGACGATGCGAAGATCGAGGTCATCCGCAACCGGCTCGATGTGTACGAACGCGAAACGCGTCCGGTGCTTGATCAGTTCGACGCATCGATCGTGCACGAGGTCAACGCTTTGGGAACCCCCGCAGAAGTACTCGGTGGGATCCTGCAGGTACTCGCGCCGATCCAAGCGTCGATCAGCGAGCTGGTCGCAAAGTAATCAGCCGATCCAAAGCGTCCCCACTATTAACTGAATCGAGCTCTATCGATCACTCATTGTAATCATGGATCCTGTCTGAAGTCCTCGGCTTTGACAGGAGTGTTCATCACATCAATGGAGAGGAACTGCGAGATATTTGTTCCGATGTCGGGCGTGGTCTTGATGCCGTAGAGCGATGGGTAGCCGTAGGCTTTGTAGTTGACTGGTGGATGGAAGTAGTACGCGAGCGGGACCAGGTTGTGGAGCTTATCGTGCGTCCCGAAGTACAACCACCGCTGCTCGTAGTTGTTCGATCGCCTTCCGCTGTCTCGTAATCGGATTGGATCAACTGGGACCCAGAGTGTCTGGTCACTGACCGGGTCAAACATCGCGAACTCGACCAGTGCCGTAATCCGTTTATCTTGCTCATCTTCGAGTGTTCGATCGAAGCAGATAACAGTGCGTGCAGGCACACCGGCTTGCCTGAACACAGCAGTGAGCAATGTCGCGAGATCAAGTTCTGAACCCTCCGGATCGAGTGCGATCTGGTCCGCAGATCGAGCATTGAATCCAGAATATGTTGAAGTCGGCACTGCCGTCGGCACATTGGGGTTCCCTTCAAGATCCGTCAGTCGCCTGTTTTGAGCACTGGGTCGAATAGTCTGCACGAACTCGGTTCGACCGCGTGTGACCTTGACATACTCGATCACCTTCCCGGTCAGAAACTTTGTGAGGGTCACCTGATCGATGGACTTGGGATCTTGATCCTGTGTCCAGTAGTTCACAAGTTGCTCAATCCGATTCGCTCCATCTGGATCTATGGGTCTGGTGACCCGATCCACGACCGGAGTCAGAAATCGAGCGGCGTCCTCTGGCCAATCTTTCGGCCATGGGATCTGCTTTGCACGCTCTTCTTCAAAGACGGTGTCGGCACTCACGATGTGTGAGACCTGAGAAAAATAGAGCTCTTGGGTTTTCTCATCGCGTTGATTGGACCTCCACCAGGCATACTTCGCATGCGTGTCCGGAGTCTGCAAAACTTCGGGCTCGGGGGTGTACCGGATCCCATCGATGCGGAGCTGAGACGCTATGTCTTCATTTGGGGACCAGTAGAACCCGCCTTCGCGGACGACCGGGTAGATGAACTCAAAGTTTGGAAGATCCCAAGTTCTCGTGGTGTATTGATTCCGGCGTTCATCGTTGTACACCAAGTCGTTGTCATTGCCGTATCTGCCGGCGATGAGATCCGCGTTCAGGATCAGCTGGGATGTGATGTCCCATCTCCAGGGGTCTTGATGCCGAAGGTATTGATTGGGTTTGAGGGGGGACTTGGAATCGGGGTGAGAGGGGGACTGCCCAGACACTGAGGAGATCGCGATGAACAATGCCATGATTGCCGAGAGGCATTGTCCGAGCCCTGTGCGTTGGGTGAGTGGCGTGTGTGCTTTCATGTGGTCCCTTGGTTGGAGTCATGCTTCCAGAGAACAATACGGGTTCAAATCCGCTCGGTTTCCATGCACCCACAGCATCAGACATGGGATCCGTGTTCTATGATGCATATAGACACCAAATCTCCGAAGAAATCCACAAACAGGAGCCCGCAGATGACGACCGCACCGGCACAGCATGAGCAGACACGCGTTGAGAAAGACTCGATGGGCGAGATGACCGTCCCCGCTGATGTGCTCTACGGCGCCTCGACACAGCGTGCGGTCCTGAACTTCCCAGTGTCCGGGACTCCGGTTCCCGAATCCATCATCCGCGCCTACGCACTCCTGAAAACCGCGTGCGCCAATGCGAACTGCTCGCTTGGAAAGCTTTCTGAGACCAAGCGTGACAGGATCGTCGCCGCGTGTGATCTCATCAACGACGGGCTGATCGATCACGGCGGTATCGAGCGTCACTTCCCGATCGATATTTTCCAGACCGGGTCGGGGACCTCCACCAACATGAACACCAACGAGGTCGTCGCGAACCTGGTCTGTCTTGCCAACGGCGTCCCGATCGGATCGAGCAAAGACAGCGAGTACCTCGCGACTGATGCAGCGATTCACCCGAACGACCATGTCAATATGGGACAATCCAGCAACGACACCTTCCCCACTGCGATGCACATCGCTGCAGCGATCGGGATCAAGGAGCGTCTGCTCCCAGCGGTGCGAGCGCTTGCTGAATCACTCGAGCAGAAGGCCGAAGAGTGGGATGATGTCGTTAAAATTGGACGCACCCACCTCCAGGACGCGACCCCGATCCGGCTCGGTCAAGAGTTCAGCGGGTACGCATCCCAGATGAGACACGCTGAGGATCGGCTCCTGCGGTGCCTCTCCACCCTTGCTGAACTCGCGATTGGTGGGACTGCCGTGGGTACCGGGATCAACACGCATCCGGAGTTCAGTGGTTTGGTTGCGAAGGAACTGACCACCCGCTGCGGCATTGAGTTCCGCGAAGCGGACAACCACTTCGAGGCTCAACATGCGAAGGACGGGTATGTCGAGGTTTCGGGGATGCTCAAGACCATTGCGGTCTCGCTCAGCAAGATCGCCAACGACATCCGCTGGCTCGGATCGGGTCCCCGCTGTGGCATCGGCGAACTCAAACTCCCAGCGGTCCAGCCCGGATCGAGCATCATGCCTGGGAAGGTGAACCCGGTGATCTGTGAAGCCGTGGTCATGGCGAGCTGCCAAGTCATCGGGAACGACGCCGCGGTCGCTGCCGGGGGGATGGGCGGCGTCGGTTCGCTGCTGGATCTGAATGTCGCGATGCCGATGATGGCCGCAAATGTGCTGGGATCTATCCAGCTCCTGACCGGTTCGTGCAGCATTCTGGACGAGAAGCTCATCAATGGCCTTGAGCCGGATCGCAAACGCTGCGAAGAACTGATCGAAGGCTCGCTTGCAATGTGCACAAGTCTCGTACCTGTCATTGGATACGATGCTTCCGCGAAGCTTGCATATGCGGCCTACGAACAAGGGAAGACAGTCCGTGAGCTTGCTCTCGAGCAAGGGGAACTGGATGCTGAGCGACTCAATGAACTGCTCGATCCCGGATCCATGACCCATCCCAGTGCTTGAGCAGTAAACTGGATCCAGTCGGACACGAACACCCACCATATTTTTGATCTCTGTGTTGGGAACCCATCTCATTTGATGTCCGAATAGTGTTCATATCGCACTGTACGACCCGACGACAGTGCCACAGGACCATCAGCTCAATCCTCGGCCCCTATGCGATACATGCTCGATGAGCATCAATCTGCAACCCCGGATTGCTGATTTTGGGCAAGAATCGCGATTCTTTTGCCTACCAGTCACGAACCGCGATATGATGGTGACAACCCATAATTCCACGATTCCAAGGCCATACCCACGACGACAAGTCATTGAACACACTGGAGCGTTTCATGCGATCTGAACAGACTCGATCATCACTCTCTCGCCCACTCGCAACGACCATGCTGCTGCTTGCGAGCGGACTGGCTTGCTCTAC
>JAEPQP010000061.1 GCA_017640485.1 Phycisphaerales bacterium
ATTCGCTCACCGCCCACTCCCACGCATGATCACCTGCGGATAATCCACCCCCGTCAACCCGCCGAGCGTCCAGCGGTACCGCATATTCAAATCCGTCAGATCCCCAAGCCCTCCCAGCGGCAACGGGAATGTATCCAACGGAACATAAGTCTGCTCCCAAACAAACTTATCGCCATTGAGATAATCCCCTGGACTCACTGAACTCGCCGCCATCCCGCTCATGGCCGTGTTGATTGACCCGTCAAACATGAGTTTCGCCGGACGAGCATGGTCATACGCAAAGTACGGCTCTCCTGCCAACTCGCGATCAAACTCTTCGAACATGTGCACCTTCGCAGAAGAAAACCGAACCTCGTGGAATCGCCGTTCCCCGAGCTCGAGAGTGTCTCCATTCGCAGTATAAAAATGCGGAGTATCTCCAATCGGTGCATACTGAATCCCAAAGTCTTGCTGCCACGCGTGCGGCACGACCTGATAGCTCGATCCAAACGACCAAAGCTGGGTAATGTTGAGCGGCAACCAGTTCAGATCGGTATCGTACCCGGCCTCTTCGGGCAGCCCCTGACCGTACGGGAGCGAGTTCTCAACCTCAAGATACTCAAGCGGATCCAGCTGCCAACCCAGCAAGTTGATATCCGCCGGATCCGCCCACAATGGATCAGTCACATTCCCGCCCATGTAATCCGCAAGCACCAGATGCGAGTATCGCCGGTACATAAGCCGCTGCCTTGGAAAATCAATACGGGTCTCTCCACCTATCCTCCCGGTTGCCCGCTGCAAGATGTTTTGGACCTGCCGTGCAGCAGCCTCCTGATCGTCGGACATCGTCCGAGTCTGCCCGTTATGTAACAGGAGATATTCCTCTCCGCCTTGCCAAGTAAAGGAAAAAATCCGATCCTCATGATCGAGCGCATACATCGCCCCCACCTGCCCGATCGTGTGCAGATTCCCCTCACTGCTCACCCCCCGCATCTGCCCGCGCATCTTCCCCACACTCGGCCCAAGCATCGCACCAACGCTCGCAACCGCCACAAGCACCGACACCAACTCCACCAAACTAAATCCACGCCTCTTCATCGCAGTCCCTTTCATCCGTTTGATGTCTACTTACCGATTCCGGGCCGGTGACAATGCTCGCACATAATCAATCCCACTCAATCCCCCAAGCGTCCAGCGGTACCGCATATCAAGCTCCGTCGAATCACCCAAACCACCGATCGGCACCGGGAATGTATCCAGCGGCAAGTACCGCTGCTCCCAGCGGAATCGGCTCCCGTTCTGATAGTTAGAAGGACTCACCGATGACCGTGCATCATCGCTCCGCATCGTATTGATCGACCCATCAAACATCAGCTTCGCGACCGTCGTGTAGTCATACGCAAAGTACGGATCCCCAACACGCTCGCGATCAAACTCCTCGAACATCAGCACCTTCCCAGACGGGAACGCCACTTCATTGAGATACCGATCCCCGAGATGGGGCTGCCCATTGCTCGTAAACAGATGAGGCGTAAACGACACCGGCGCATAACTGTCCCCGAAGTCGGACATCCACGCATGAGGCACCACCTGGTAACTCGAACCAAACGGCCACAACTGCACGATCGAACGATTCGACCAACTGAAATCCTCGTCATACCCAAAGTCCTCCGGCGGACCATCTCCATACGGCATGATGTCAAAGAAGGTCGGCGCCAACTGCCAAGCAAGCTGCTTGTTGTCCGCAGGATCCGCCCACATCGAATCACCAACATTCCCCATGTAATCCGCGAGCACAAGATGCGAGTACCGACGATGCATCAGCCGCGACGACGGATTCAGGATACTGAACTGCCCACTCAGCCGCCCCGTCGCGCGATGCAGGATATTCTGTGCCTGCCGAGAAGCCGCCGCTTGATCACTCGACGAGATCCGGATGTTCCCAGTAGAGAGATCAATATGCTCCTCTCCCGCACGCCATGTGTACGAGAACACACGATCCGCGTTGTCCAATCCATACATCGCGCTCCCCACACCGATCGCGTGCAGATTCCCCTCACTGCTCATCCCCCGCATCTGCCCCCGCATCCGCCCCACGCTCGGCCCAAGCAGCGCCCCCACGCTCGCGACGACCACCAAAACCGAAACCAACTCCACCAACGAAAACCCACGACGCGGGGCAGAAAAACAGCTCATATTCATAATAAATTTCCTGTGCATTACTTCAGTTCAAACAATCTCCACCACATCCTACTACAAATCGCACCCACAACCAAGACTCAAATACAGCACAATGGACTGAAAAACAACAACTCCCAAGCAATGCTCGGGAGTTCATAACCTATAGATCTGCAAACCAATCGAACCCAGCGAGTTATCCCGCGGCCCGTTCCTGCTCCCCACCACGAGCCCGCCGTCTCCGCGATGCTCGCACAACCCCCCCGATCATCGCTTCAGGATTCCGATCAAGCGTCGACGCGGCGCACATCGCGCACATCGCGACCCACGCCGAACGCACCGACGCGCGAACACGCAGCACGCGCCCAACGGACCGCCCGCAACACGGACACCCAAATACCATGCCCGCATGAGCACGCGCCTCCCCGCCCGCCGCACGATACAGCGCATCAGGATGACTCTTGCCATGCAGATCGATCGAGAACTCATTAAGCGGACGAACCTCCGGCGCTTGATCAACATCAGCGCCCGCGGCCGCCTCCTGAATCACACCATGATCCCCGATCCGAAGCGCCGGATCACCGCTCTGAATAGGACCGCTGTCCTCTTCTTTGGTGCTCTGGTGGTGGTGTTCATCCGCAAACTGGTACATGTCGTCCCCAACATTCATTTCATTCGTGCGCGATGCTCGTCAATATCAAAGTCCATCGCCAACAGGTCTACTTCGTCTTTCCGATTTCACCCGCTCCAGTTTCATCGTCCTTGGCACACACCAACTCCACGCGAACCACCCACCCGCTCACAAACGCCCAAAGCTGCACACTTCTCGGACCTTCCGTCCCCCCTTCAGTTCGCCCGCACACCCCAAACCGATGCAACCCCAGTCTCAGTATCCGACTTCATTCGCACCGCGATCGGGCCAATAACACACTCAGAAAGAGAACCATGCCCACCCCACTCTTCAACACGATCATCACCCCCGCCCTCGCCGGATGGCGCTCCCTCGTCCACTCAGCGCAGGAAACCGTCTCCGATGTCGGAGACGCCAAGCATCTCCTCATCGCCGCCGCCGTGCTGTGCGTGATCTACATCAACCTCCGCCTCGCCCGTTGGCTCAGCGCTTCGATCAAGTTCGATCCCCCCCACCACGAACACAAGCACTAGCACGTGCCACCCCCCAAACGGGTCAATATCAAAGAAATCCGAAAATTCCCATAGGAATTGGACATTCGTTTGCGCATGACTCTGAGAGCCCGGTCACCATTCAGTACTCGGGCAGAAAGGCCCGACATGTCCACCACCACTATCCTCCACGTCATCGCACTCACACTGATCACACTCACAAGCAAGTCCCTCGCGCAGACCTTCGCCGCAGACCACCCGGTCTTCGGCACCAATTCCGTCACCGTCGATCCGTCCCAGAACCTCGTGTTCCTCGATCTGACCGTCACAGATGATGTGAGCTTCGCGGACATGCCCGCCCTGCTCGAGTTCGGCGCCACCTACGACGGCTGGCGCTACGCCACCCAGGAAGAGATCATCGGGCTCCTCAACGCGATCGGATGGTCGCCCCCGATCACCGATCTGTCCACCTTCAATCTGTCCACATCATCGATCGCAGAGACCGTCCTCGAGAGCTTTCTCGGGGTCATCACGGACGACAGCACCCCGCCGTCCGAGGTACTCATCGCGAGCGCCGGCTACCTCGCGGACGGCAACGGCGTGTTGGTGACTTACGTTGACAGTTTTGGTATTCAGATAAGCTCGGCGGTGTACCGCGATGTATCGAAACAGCCCGCCACTGGACATTGGCTCGTCCGTGACCTCTCAATCGACGCGCCAACCTACCAAGGCACCCTCGCCGAGTTCGGAGAACCGGTCGACGCAAGCGCGGACTTCCAGGTCACGCTCCTCTCCTCCGTCGGAGCGCCGCTCGCAACAATCGAGCACACTGAGATCATCGTCTCGCAAGGCCTGTTCTCCTTCCCGCTCTCGTTCAACCCCGCGCTCTTCGAGGAATCGGGCGCGTCACTCCAGATCCAAGTCCGTGTCCCATCAGGTTCAGGAGCATACGAGCGGATCTTGCCAGACCAGCCCGTGACCCCCTCGCCGCGGGCGCTCTTCGCCGATCGCGCGGGTCATGCCGACCGTGCCGATTTCGCGGACCAAGCAACGATCGCAAGCATCGCACTCGTCGCCGACGAACTCAGCGGATCGGAATCCATCCCGATCCCGATCGCAGCCGAGCTACAGGCAACCAACACCTTTGGCTTCCAAACCCCGATCGCGACCAAACACGGCCGGATGGTCACGCTCAACGGCTTTATCACAAACTTTGACGATGTCTCCATTACCCATATTGCAACCCTCCCCCCGGGGTACCGCCCGAGCGCAAGGATCTCCGTTGTGGTTCACGGAGGAAGTGATCTCGGCTTGATCTTCCGAAGCTTGCAGGTGAACCCCGATGGGTCAGTGATCACGAATACTGGGTCTTTTAGAACGATCTTCCTCGAAGGGATCACATTCCCAGCCGCGCCCTAAGCCGATCAACATCATCCAGAACCACCACGATCACACCCATTGATCGGAACCAAAGCGATTCGAACACGAATCGACCTGATGAAGCACGCTCGCCCGTGACGCATCACCACCCGCCGGCGCGCTCCCAGCACAGGAGCCCACCATGCACATACGCTCTTCAAATCGTCGAGCACTCACCATTCTCGAAATCATTCTCCTGATTTGCACCGTTGCTTTGCTCGTGGGAATCTTCGTTCCCGCTACATGCGGCGGCAGTAGAAGCGCGCCCAATGTCGTCGCCCAAGCCAACCTCCGCTCCCTCAACACCGGAGCCGCAAACTATGCCAGCGACAGCGACGATCGAATCTTCAGCTTTACATGGGAACTGGGGTCGGATTATCTCACGCGCCATTCTGGTCGTGTAAAGCCTATCTTAAATTCTCAAGAAGCCGCGGCGGAACAAACTCTGAACATACTTGAACAATCTACTGACCGTGTTGTGGGAGACAGCAGGATCTCATTACCAAAGGCACAACTCCTCCACCTTCGTTACTCCCACCTTGTGTTAATGCACTACCTCACCGACCGCCAACCCGAACCGATCGCCGCCTCCCCCTTCGACAAGAACCTCATCGATTGGCAAGAGAACCCACTCGCGTACCTCCAACCCAACAACCCCTTCCCCTACGGCTCCGGATTCCCAACCAAAGCCGGGTACGACATGGACCCCTCCTGGACCGACCCCGCCGTCATGCAACTCTGGCCGTTCGGATCCTCGTACCAAGTCGTCCCCCACGCGTGGGTCAACGATGAAGATCCCCAGTACACACCCGCCCCCAACACCCCCCACCACATGATCCTCCAAGCCGAGGAAGACACCCCTTTGGGAGGACGCAAGATGGCCGAAGTCGCGTTCCCTTCAGCCAAGGTCTTTATGTACGAGGAGTTTGATCGTTTCACCGATGCAAAGAACCCTCTCTACGCCAGTGACCCCAACGCCCGCATCAACCTCGCGTTCTTCGACGGCTCAGTCCGACAAGAACTCGTCAGTGACGCCAACTCCGCCCAGGATCCCGACCAACCCCACGCCGTTTGGCAACAAACCTACCTCCCCCTTGATACCTTCCCAGTACCCCAAGCCGGACTCGGCGACTCAACCCCCCTCGATCTCCGCTTCCGCTGGACCAAAGACGGCCTCGCCGGGGTCGATTACACCCCCTAAAATCCCCGTTCCCGCCCCTCCAAACCCATATCTGAGCCCATTTGGTCAGGATTGCCCATTGCGCGCAGTGCAACCTCAGCCCGCCTCGTGCCAATAGTCTTGGAGACCCCGAAGACGCCGGGCTACCATACCCCCCGCGTCGAGAGTCCATGACCGACTCATCGCTCGCCAACCAGACTTATGGAGCTATCCCAGACATGAAGAAACTGATCCCAATCGCTGTCCTTGCCCTCGGTGCCGCAGTCTTCGCCGCCGTCGCATTCGCGCAGCCATCCACCGAATCCAAAGCCAAAGAAGCGGCCGCCCAAGTCGTGTCCGAACCAACCCAAGAAGAAGCCGTCCAGGAGGACAAAATGGTCTATGTCGAAATGGTCACCTCAAAGGGAACCATGTACATCGCGCTCAACGACACCAAAGCGCCGATCTCCACCGCCAACTTCCTCTCCTATGTTGAAGACGGCTTCTACGACAACACCATCTTCCACCGCGTCATCAAAGGATTCATGATCCAAGGCGGCGGATTCGCTGAAGGTCTCAAAAAGAAAGACCCGAAAGCCGGCATCAAGAACGAATGGACCAACGGCCTCAAGAACACCCGAGGCACCATCGCGATGGCGCGCCTCGGTAACCAACCAGACTCCGGGACCTCGCAGTTCTTCATCAACCTCGCCGACAACGGATTCCTTGATCAACCACGCGACGGCGCCGGGTACGCCGTCTTCGGCCACCTCGTCAAGGGCGAAGAAGTCCTCGACGCGATCGGCAACGCCAAGACCGCCCCACAAGGCATGCACGGCGATGTCCCCGTCGAAACCATCACCATCAACTCCGTCACCAAACTCTCCGAAGAAAAAGCCATCGAACTCGGACTCGTCGAAGCCGAGGGCTAATCCCCACCAACCATTCCAACAAAAAAACGCTGCCCACTCGGCAGCGTTTTTCTTGTGCATTCCAAACCCAGTCATCACGACATATCAAGCTCCGTCGCATCACTCCGAACCAGCGCGTTCATCGTGTCCAGATCCGCGCTGTCCAGTTCTACGCGCCCCGCCGCCGCGTTCTCCTTCGCTTGCTTCGCCGTGCGTGCACCAACCAGCGCATGCGTCAACCCGGGCTGATGCGTCGTCCACGCGATCACCAGCTGCGCCATCGAGCACCCGTGCTTCGCCGAGATCGGTTCAAACTCCGCGAGCAGGTCCGCGACCTTCTGCCGATTCGCTTTGCTGAACCGCTTCTGTCTCGAGCGAAGGTCCGACTCAGGGAACTCCCGCTCCGGACCAACCTTCCCCGTCAGCAACCCAAGCACCAAAGGCGAGTACGCGAGCACCGCCGTGTTCTTCTTCAGACAGTATCCAAGCTGATCCGGAGACTCCGCATCCCCCTCCATCTTCCGATGGATCATCGAGTACTGCTCCTGATCCGAATCCAGCTGACCCACCGAGCGGTAGCGATCCATTATCTCCGGAGTCGCGTTGCACACCCCGATCGCGCGGATCTTCCCCTCTTCTTTGAGCTTCACAAGCGTGCCCATCGTGTCCTCGATCGGGGTCTCCTCTTCCTGCCAGTGCGTCTGGTACAAATCGATGTAGTCCGTCTGCAGTCGCTTGAGCGACAGTTCAACTTCTTGACGGATCGAATCCGGATTGTTCCAGATCTTGATCTCCAGATGCCCATGCTCGCTCGGACCACCCGCATCGGATCGCCCGACACTGCGCCCCCCCGGCGCGTTGATCACCATCCCGCACTTAGTCGCGAGCACCACCTTGTCGCGCCGGTCCTTGATCGCTTTGCCGACCACCGACTCGGAATGACCAAACCCATAGATCGGCGCGGTATCGAGCAGGTTGATCCCCTCATCGATCGCCGCGTGCACCGCGTTGATCGAGTCGCTCTCATCAGCACCACCCCACATCCAACCCCCCATCACCCAGGTCCCGATCGCGACAGTCGATGCTTCAATCCCAGACTCACCCAGCGGACGCATGCGCATAGAAAATCTCCTTTCAACTGAAAGGAGATACTAGTCACTCAACACGCAGTCAATTCCCGCTCAAGGACACCCGGCACTGAACGCCGTCAGGAACGCGCTGATATCAAAGAAATCAAACGCCCCGTCATCCGTCAGATCCGCGAACGGATCCATCGACGAGAACGCGCTGAGATATGCGCTGATGTCAAAGAAATCGAGGATGCCATCATCATTCAAGTCCGCGCTGCACGCGTTCCCCGTGATCGTAAACGAGAGATCCGAATCATCAAACGACTCGTTCCCGTCGCTGTCGCGGATCACCAGCCGCAGACGAGCATCGGTCGACCCCACATCCGGCGCCGTCCAGCTCACCAGACCCGTCGACGCGTCAAACCCTTCAAGCAGCGTGGTCGGGAAGCTCGCACCCCCGTCGGTCGAGAGCAGCAGATCCGCCGTCGTCACCCCATCGGGTGAATCGTACAACCAGGTCGTCTGCACCACATCATCCGGGTCGATCACCGGACCATCATTCTGGCTGGTCATGTACACCCCCGGCGCTTCACCATTGGCCGGTGCGGGCACATGCTTGACAATACAGTGCATCACCCCCGCCGCCGTCACCAGCGCCTGACAGTTGATCTGCACGATCGTCTTATCCGGGTACGCCGTCTCCCACACATCCAGCGCATCATCATTGAACTGCGCCGCCGTCCCGTTGGTGTACAGCGGAACCAGCACCAGATCATTACAGATCACCGCGTTCGTATAGGTGTAGTGCGTCCCCCCCGAACGAACCGCAGGCACACGGAAGACCTGGAACCCGCGAGCCGCGAAATCCGCCGCCGCGTTGTCCGAAGTCACCGCCCAGGAAGAAGTCGGTTCATTGACCCAATCGGAAATCAGCACCTTGTCGTCATCGAGCACGATCATCCACATATCGATGTGCTGCGTGCTGTCCACGAACGCCGGGTACGGATCATACAACTCGGTATTCAGATTCTGATAGTCCTGCCAGAGCTGGACAATCTCCGACTGCGACAGCCCCGGGTTCTCGTTGTTGATCAACCGCGTCGCGTGACCAACACCCGCCGGACTCCCGGTCTCCAGGTGGTAGTTCCCGCCGCCGTGCACCAACGGGATCAAGAAATACGGCTCATTCCGTTCGTTCGCCCAGTACGAAGGGAGCGAGTTGTCGTTCGGACGAGGACGGTTGTAGGTATGGTCAACCATCGCCCGCACCCCGCCCGTCCCATCGGGAGCAGATCCAAGGAAGATGTATCGTGGACCATAATCCCGCGCCCAGATCGTGTCGGTCCGCTTGATCTCAAACTGCACCTTGGACATATCAGCGCCCTGCGCCGCAACCTGGTTCGAGGCGCTCGTGAGCTCCGACGCCGTGTCCACGAAGATGAACGCCTTCGCATTCCCAGTGGTCGTGATCTCACGCGTCATCTGCGCGAGAATAACCTTCCACGAACTCGACCCCTCCCACGCCATGATGATCCCCTCGGCCGGTTCATACTCACCCGGAGTCCGCACAAGCCCCGACGGCGCCGAACCACGCGACTGGAGCGCCTGGATCGGATGCAAGGTCGTGTACGCTTCTTCCGCAGGAGTCATCGAACGCGGAATCTCAGCACCCTCCGGGTACTCAAGAACCTGCGCATGAGCGAGGGGAGCAGCAGATGCCGCGATCAAAGCAGCGGCACGAAGGGAATGATTCGTCATGTGTCGATCTCTCTCGCCGGAATGGGCGTTCTTGGATCCGCAGGAGAATGCGGAACGGTTTCTCGTATTATCCACGAATTCGCGTCTTTGCCAACCCCAAAAATCGAGTTCTCAACGCTCTATACACCGATTTCATCCAGCAACCTGCATGGACGATCAGTCTTGATGCTCGACATCGTCCGCATCTTCCATGTCTTCTTGAGTCTCAAGAATCAGCCGAGCCTCCTCCGCCCGATCACCAGGCACAAGCACCTCAACCATGCCAGGAGTCTCGGCGCGAAACCCCGCCGTCATCCCGCCCACCACCTGCGAAGGAATCCCCTCCTCCACAAGCAGGTTCCGGATAAGGGAAGCCTCAAACTCGGTCGGATACCGACCAATCACGACAGGTTCTTGATGCTTGCTGGACATGACCCATCATAGGTGCGTGCGACAGCAAGCAGTGCGACTGGTCTTTCCGGTACACTCTCAGCATGGATCAACCACGCATGTTCCCCAAGTGGCTCGCCTTCTTTGTCATCTCGTACATGGTCGCGTGCTCGTACGCCGCATTCCAGCAGGGGAACACCGAGTTCCTGATCTACGCCGTCTCGATGGTCGTCTTCATCTCCATCGTCGCGTACCTGCACAGGGAAGTCCGCTACTCCGCCACCGCGCTCTGGCTCCTCGCGTTCTGGGGACTCATGCACATGATCGGAGGCACCATCCCCATCGACCCCACACTCGCCGCGCCCGACGCATCACCAGTCCTCTATTCACTCAGGATCCACCCAGATCTCCCCCGCTACGACCAGATCACCCACACCTTTGGGTTCTTCTCCGCGACCGTCGCGTGCTGGGAATCCGCGCAGGTCCTCATCAAAGCCAAGCCGGGACTCCACCTCTCCATCACCGCCATGCTGATGGGCATGGGACTCGGCGCGATCAACGAAGTCCTCGAGTTCTTCGCGACCCTGTTCACCGAAACCAATGTCGGCGGATACACCAACACCGGATGGGACCTCGTCAGCAATACGATCGGAGCCATCCTCGCTGGGATCTGGTGCTCCACACGAAAAGTCCCCCCATCTTCACATCCAAAGACAACCGCGACAGATAACCCCCTCAAGAGTACTGAAAATCAACCGAACACGCTCTGATCTCCTTGACACCCCCTACGGATTCCAGTACAAAGGATGTCTCTTGGGGTAGCGTTGTATCCGTTTCAGTCATCCGATCCGTTTCAGGGTCTCACGAGTTGAGAACGACATTTCAATCACCAGCAGCGACCGCACAACAGGTTCGTCCCTGTCGTGCCCCCGGTGCAGTTGAAGCGATGCCGATCTCGAGCCGTGACTAACTTCAGAAAGTACACAGCATGAGTATCAAAGGTTTCTCCCTCCTGTCACTCGGGGTTGCGTGCGCCGCAGTCACCGCGGTGCCCACCGCGCAAGCGCTCGCCACCACCAGCGGCTTCGCGAACTCCGCGAGCCAAGCCGCACCGATGAACAAGGTCCGCGCGATCTCCAACTTCCAGACCTTCAACCAGTACTCCGGTCTGACCATGCGCCATGACGGATCCGTCGGTCGTGTCTACGGCCGAGCATTCAGCCACGGACAAACCGCTGAAATCTCAGCAGCACGCTTCATCCAGCAACACCTCGGGATGTGGAATGTCCCACAAAACCACCTCGTCGCCGAAGGTCCATTCCACGACGGCGCCCACCAACAACAAATCGGATACGACCCCGACACCAACAGCTACAAGTTCACAGGTCACTACTACAAGCAAGTCGTCGACGGCATCCCCGTCTTCCGCTCCAAGCTCGTCCTCCTGACCCGCAATGAAGCCAACAACCCAATGGTCCTCGCATCCTCCGAGCTCCACGACCTCGGAAACTTCCGCGTCCCGCAACAAGTCAGACGCTCCGCGATCAACCACAACCAGATCGAAAAAGCCGCCGCTGCACACTTCAACCTCGGCGTCCAACTCGAGTCCTCCGAACGCATGATCTACGCTGGGACCGAGACCGCTCCACACGAACCCGTCCTCGCCGATGTCTCAACCGTCATCGTCAACGGCTTCGAGAAGCACACCGTCATCACCAACTCGCAGACCGGTGAAGTCCTCTTCACCGAATCCCTCATCCACACCATCGACATCTCAGGGAATGTCTCCGCCCTCGTCACCGAAGGCGTCGCCGCGGACATCTGCGAAGACGAAATCTCACAGCCCCTCCCATACCTCTTCGTCAACGGCCCATCAGGGACCACCATGACCGATGTCAACGGGAACTACACCCTCCCCAACGCGGGATCCTCAGCAGTCTCCGTCGGCGCAACACTCGAAGGACAATGGTTCGAAGTCATCGACTTCATCGGCAGCGTCGAATCACAGTCCCAGTCCGTCACCCCTCCGGGACCGGGCAACTTCGTCTTCAACGCAGCCAACGCATCGCAGAACTCGCGTGCACAGGTCAACGCCTACCGCGAATCCAACATCGTCCGCGACTACGCGATCGCCGCCAACCCTTCATACCCCGGACTCAACTTCCAGATGGATGTCTGGGTCAACCGCACCGACGGCTTCTGCCCAGGAAACGCGTGGTACGACCCCGGTGATCAGTCCATCAACTTCTGCCTCTCCGGAAGCAGCAACCCCAACACCGCATGGTCCTCCGTCGTTCACCACGAATACGGACACCACCTCGTCAATGTCGGAGGCTCGGGCCAAGGACAGTACGGCGAAGGCATGGGCGATGTCATGAGCGCCATCATCCTCGACGACAACCGTCTCGGAGTTGGATTCTTCGGCAGCTGCGGCGCCGCGCTCCGCAACGCGGTCAACACCCTGCAGTACCCATGTGCGACCGACGGCCACGCATGTGCAGGTCTCCTCTCCGGCGCTGTGTGGGAAACACGCAACGCACTCGTCAACAGCGGAGTCTCGGACTACCAAGACCTCCTCATGTACCTCTCGATCAACTCGATCCTCGTCCACTCCGGATCCCTGATCACCCCGCAGATCACCATCGACTGGCTCACCCTCGACGATGACGACGCGGACATCGGGAACGGCACTCCGCACTACGCGGAAATCGCCACCGGATTCGGTTCAAAGAACATGGACGCACCACCTCTGAATATCTACGCGATCGCGTACCCAGAGGGTCTCCCAGACCAGGTCGATCCAAACGGAGGCACCAGCCTCTCTGTGGACTTCAACCCGATCTCCGGATCGGTCGACCCATCGACCGCGATGATGATGGTGGACTCGGGTTCAGGATTCGTGGCTGTGCCAATGACCCAGAACTCACCAACCAACTTCACCGCTGACTTCCCATCGGTGCCATGTGGAACCCAGATCAACTACTACATCGCCTCCGAATCCACCGGCGGCGCTGAGCAGAACTCACCAACCGGTGCACCAGATGCCGGATTCTTCACCACCATCTCAGCGTTCTCCGCTCCAGCAGTCGAGTTCGAAGACAACTTCGAATCCGACACCGGATGGACCGTCACCGGAAATGCCACCGACGGCCAGTGGGAACGCGGAATCCCAGCTGCGGGCAACCGCGGTGATCCAGGATCCGACTTCGACGGATCAAACCGCTGCTATGTCACCGACAATGTCGCAGGAAACTCCGATGTCGACGGCGGCGTGACCGTACTCAACTCACCGGTCATGGACGCATCCAACGGCAACAACATCATCTCCTACGCACGCTGGTACGACAACACCGTCGGTGCCGCACCAATGGCCGATGTCTTCATCGTCGATGTCTCCGACAACGCCGGTGCAAGCTGGACCAACCTCGAAAACGTCGGACCAGGAGGAGACGAAGTCTCCGGCGGCTGGTACACCAAGCAGTTCGCACTCAACGATGTCCCAGGCTTCACACCCAACGACCAGTTCATGATCCGCTTCCGCGTGTCTGATCTCGGAGAAGGCTCGGTCGTCGAAGCAGCCGTCGACGCGGTCGAGCTCCTGAGCTTCGACTGTACCGGCGGACCAAGCTGTGCCGCAGACATCAACGAAGACGGCGAAGTCGACTTCTTCGACATCTCCGGTTACCTGACCCTCTACGGCAACGGTGACCTCGCCGCCGACTTCAACAACGACGGCGCCCTGGACTTCTTCGACATCTCAGCGTTCCTCACCGAGTTCTCCGCTGGATGTCCGTAAGACTCTCCTGAGTTCCATCATCAACACAAGAGCCCGCGTCATGCACGCGGGCTCTTTTTTGTTTTGTGATAAGTGCGTTCTCTACACCGCGATGCTTACGGGCAGCCCGCGGAATACGCAGTCAGGAAAGCAGAGATGTCGAAAAAATCAAAGCTCGAATCATTGTTGAAGTCTGCAACTGGATCCATGTTTGCATACGCACTCAGGAACGCGGAGATGTCAAAGAAATCAAGCTGGCCGTCCATATTGAGATCCGGTTCACAAAGGTCCGCAACCGCAATGACCTGAATGCCATTCAGGACCGACCGCGTGTTCGCACCCGGTAATCCAGAATGGATATCGAGCCGGCCGTCAACACCGACTGTCGCAATCTGGGTCATATAGGTAATCCCGATCTCATGAGCACCGGACCAAGCCCCCCCCACCATTTCTGGATCTTCAGTGTTCTGATCAATACGGAGTCGGCTCAGCAGCGTCTCGTCATCAGGAGTAATCGCGTACATGATCACCCTGTACTCCCCAGGCTCAACGAAACGCATAAACAGACACCCATCAACCGGGTCATTAAACGAAGTGAAACAGTCATCCAAAAGCGCTTCGTCTCCACCGCTGGTCCCCGGGATATTGCTGGACTCGATGACATCGAACCCGATGTTCATAATGTCCACAGCGATGGGCGATCCATCCAGACCAACCAACGGAAACCGCTGGAACGCAGGCATTGAATCGAATGTATTCCACACCCCCGCGAGCCCCTCACCCCCATAAGTCGCCGGTGGTGAAGAATCGAGAGATCCCCATTCAATATTGAATGATTGACCAGCCGCTGATCCCGCGATCACGGACATGACCGTGACACAAGACACAAGTTTTGAAATGTGCATATGCATTCTCCAGTGAAGAGACCCTTCAATGAGTGGTCCATGCACCGCGCATGTCCCTTGCACCCCCCTCGAAAACCTGATACTGACCGACCGTACCAGAATCAGAGTTTGGTTTCAATTGAATTGTAAGACCGATCCGGCATACCAGTGAACTACACATCGAAAACCGACAGATCAGAACCGATTTCGGTTTACTGAGTGAATGATCACCACACGCCTCCCTCGCCTGTG
>JAEPQP010000095.1 GCA_017640485.1 Phycisphaerales bacterium
AGCGAGGACTTTCCGCAACCGTTGCGTCCCACGATGCCAATCCGCTCTCCTTGTTCGAGAGACAGCGATACCCCATCGAGGATCAGGTCATCTCCGTACTGGAGGGTGATGTTGGAGGCACTCAGGATCGGCATGGACACAGAGTGTACGCACGCTCAGACCGCGAAAAAACGACGGTGATGGGTGAGAATATCCTGAGCGATCTGCTCGTCGGGGGTCTCGTCCCAGACATTCTCATCGAAGACGCCGCCGAGGATCAACGCGTCCTTGCGCGGGAACATGTATTTGAATCCGTCATGGATCGCGTATCCGAGTTGTTGGGGTTCAAGATGGACCAGTACCCCGCGTGCTGGATAGATCGACTGGTCATGAAAGAGCCTTCTTGATCCAAGTGCGGTGCAGTTGATCAGAACAGATTCATCGAGCTTCGCAAGATCTTCAGTATCACGAAACGATTGCTCAACGATCTGGACATCCAGATCATTCAGGTCCTCGATGAGGGCGCTGAGCATCATGGGGGTGTGGATGAACAGGGTCTCGAACGAATGTCCACAGCGTGGCGGGCCGGGGATCGGGAGGCGGTCGTGAAGTACTGGCTGGTCGATGGTGCCGTTGTCGAAATAGCGCTCGTCATCATGTGCATACGCAGGTTCAAAGACCGTGAGATTCTCAACGCCAAACCTCAGCGGATCCAGTTTCTGCAGGGATGCTTTGGAAGTGTGCAATATCGAGCGGAACCGTTGCTTCCCGATATCGGGATGCTCGAGATCAATCCCGACAGGGAGAAACAATGCCCCCGCGAGCATACTGAGCGTTTCATGACCGATCTTTGATGCATAGATCCTGACTCGGCGACCTCGGAGCGCGAGCTCGCGTGCCGTGGTGAGTCCCACAATCCCAGCACCGAGGACAGCGACGGGATCGGATGATGAGCTGCATTGATCGACCAAATCCGCGGCAGCAATTGCGGTACCCATCGAGAGCGTGATCCCGCAGCCGCCGTGTCCGTAGTTGTGGACGACGACTTTGGATCCAACGGGTTCTGGTTCGAGCCGCAGTCCGCCTCGCCTGCAAGGACGGAGTCCAGCAACAACCCGGAGGACGCGTTGGTCACTCAGATCAGGGGGCTGGAATGTACTCAGGTGATCCATAATTCGTCTCAATCAGGGAGTTTAGCGCTCCGGCGTTGTGCGGACATAGAATACAGCATGAGTCTCTCTCCAAAGCAGCCCAGCGCCAACAGCGTCGAGCCGTCTATACAAGGCCCGACAACGCTCAAGACGATCAAAGCGATGACCAAGCGGAAGGAGCCATTTGCATGTCTCGCGTGCTACGACGCGACGACGGCGCGTTGGCTCGAACGGGCGGGGGTTCCGGTTCTGCTCGCAGGAGACTCCGCGGCTCAGGTCGTCCTTGGATTTGAACGCACCATCGATATGCCATTGGACTTCGCTGTCCATATCACCGCCGCGGTTAAACGGGGAGCTCCTCGGACTCTGGTCATGGCGGATATGCCCTTCATGACCTACCACCGATCCGTAGACGAAGCCATGGGGAATGCGGCCCGCTTCATGACCGAAGGAATGGCTGATGTGGTCAAACTCGAGGCGGATGAAACCCAAGCAGGGGTCGTCGATCGGCTGACGCGGGCCGGTGTCCCGATTTGTGCTCATGTTGGCTGCCGTCCCCAGACGAGTTCTGTGACAGGGGGACCAGTCGCGGCTGGTCGAACCAAACAACTGCTTGAACAGGTGGTCAATGATGCATCGGCGCTACAAGATGCTGGTGCGGTGATGTTGCTTGTTGAAGCGGTCCCGGATGAAGTAACCGAGCGCATCATGGAGATCGCCCGCGTGCCGGTCATCGGGATCGGGGCTGGACCTGCGTGCGATGGGCAGATCCTGGTTGTGAATGATCTGATCGGTCTGACGGAGCATCCTCCGCGATTTGCTGAACCGGTTTCGTCGCTCGGCGAAGAACTCCTGCGTGCAGGGCAGGTATGGGTCCAGAGGGTCCGAGATCGCTCAGTTGGTGGTCATCGTTACACAATGCGAACAGGCGAATCCCAGAAACTCAGCACAGCAACTGGGATTTCTGCCTCCACAGCTTCAGATCAGCCGAAGAAGTAGCGAGTAGACCCAGAGCATATCTCACGAGAGTAGGGAGTATTCGATGCGAAAGTTTGTTTCAATCACCCCCGCGATCATCGTGCTATTGATGGTTGGTGTCATGATGTTCCTGGCACCATCGGTGATTGATCGGTATTCCTATGCTCAGCAGAATGCTCGCATCACGCTCGCACGCAATGTTTTGGCCGAGGACGATATCCTCCGTCGGATCGATCGTGCAATCGCTGCGATCGGTGATTCAATCGAACCGACAGTGGTCCATATCGAAACGATCCCGAATGGTCAGCGGTTCAACGAGAACATGCAGCCGATGGGCTCGTACTCCAGTGGTGCGGGTTGGATCTACAACACCGAAGGCTATGTGATCACCAACGCGCATGTGGTGAAGGAAGCTGAATCAGTCTCGGTCGAGTTCTTCAATGGCCGAGTCGTGGAGGGTTCAGTTGTGGGGACTGATATCTATACGGACATCGCCGTGATACAGGTGGATCCCTCCCACACAACCTTCCCAGCGATGCGTGCCTCGGATCGACTTCCCAGAGTTGGCGAGCGAATATTCGCCTTTGGCTCTCCCTTCGGGTTCAAGTTTTCTATGTCCGAAGGGATCGTCTCTGGGCTCGGACGACAGGCGCAAGGGGCTCGGATCGTGGGGGGGTATACCAACTACATTCAGACCGATGCCGCGGTCAACCCTGGTAACTCCGGCGGACCTCTGGTCAATACCGATGGGCATGTGATCGGAATGAATGTCGCGATCGCGACCGCCGCGAGCACAGTCGGGTCTAACCCAGAAGATTCTGGAGGAGATTCAGCGGGCATTTCCTTCGCGATCCCACTCGGGACCATCGAACCGATCGTTGCACAACTCATCGAGCATGGATCGGTTTCTCGAGGGTACCTTGGTATTCGGTATGACTCGTCCAGAAATGGTCGGATCGGAGTCCGTACTTCAGACGGCAGGACTGCGTACGGCGTCATGATCACGAGTGTTGAACCCGATGGACCCTCGCAAGCGGCAGGAATCCTTGAGGGCGACATCATGATGAGTGTTCAAGGCTCACCGGTCACCAATGCAGAAGCGCTCACATCACTCATCAGTTCACAGCGGGCCGGAGAACCGATCCAAGTCGTCGTTCATCGGGATGGTGAGTTCAAGGAGCTCGAAGTGACGCTTGGTCAGATGGAGCCCTTCGTGCTAGCCCAGCGGTTGTCACAGCCGATCCAGTTCCAACTCGGAGCGGTGTTCTCGTCCAATGAGCGTGGTGCACAGATTGTCCGGATCTGGCAAGGGCTCCCCGCGGCTCTCGCGGGTCTTGAAACGGAAGATGTTGTGACCGAGATCAATGGTCGGCCTTTCAGTGACCTTTCATCGTTCTATGTAGGGCTTGCAGATAACGGGCTCCTGACAGGAAGTGTCGTGGAACTGACGGTGATGAGAACTGATGGTTCAATCGAGACCGTTCGGCTTCAGGTCCGGTGATTGCGATACACGGACATGTTTGGTAGACTCTGGGGTATGCCCCAGCAACTCTCGAAAGAAATTGACCTCACATGCTCCCCAGAGGGTGTCAACAACTGGCTTGCTGATTGGACCAACATCAAAGCATGGATGGGACCTTCGCTGGTTGACATCACGATGCTCTCGGATCATGATCAGAACGAGCCGATCTGTGCCGGGATGCGGTTCCGTGAGACTCGCAAGATGGGAAAGATGAACGCGAAAGCCACTGTCGAAGTAGAGCAGCACGAGCTGAAGGACGGAGTGCTCTATCATCGAGCGATCTTCGATGATGGCTGCAACAGGATGATCTCAGAATACTCGTACGTGCCCACCGAGTCAGGATCACACGCGACCTGGACAATCAGCAACGCACCGAATAAGTGGTGGACCCGAGCGATGTGCAAAGTCACTGGACCAATGATGATTAAGATGATGGAGAAGTGCGAGGGTGATCATCTCGATCGGCTCAAATCACTCATCGAGGATCAGCCCAACCAACACCAAGCCACCTGATAGACGTTCTATGAAATCAGTGCCAGTTCAACATCAAGAGTGGAACGGTCTTCGTGTGTATGTCATGGGACTCGGTCGCTTTGGTGGTGGTGTAGGAGTCGCTCGCTATCTTGCAGAGAATGGTGCTCATGTTGTGGTGGGGGATTCAGGGTCTCGCGAATCGCTGAGCGATTCAATCCAGGCACTCCAGGAGCACATTGATTCAGGAAGAACTCGCTGTGTATTCGGGCCGCATGCTTTCCAAGATCTGGAAGGTATCGATGTGCTTGTGGTCAATCCAGCTATTCCGATGCCTTGGACAAACGCGTTTATCCTTCGCGCCGAGTCACTGGGGATTCGGGTGACCACCGAGATCGAGATCAGCGCCCGGTTGGTCAATCCTGATCGAGTGATCGGGGTCACCGGATCAGCCGGGAAGAGTACCACCAGCGCGATGATTGAGTTTGGGCTCAATCGACTTGGCGTTCACGCGATGCTGACTGGCAACTTTGGAGGGTCATTGCTCTCGAGACTATCCGAACTGGAAACCGAATCAGTTGTCGTCCTTGAACTCTCAAGCGCAATGCTGTATTGGCTCGAGCGTTCCGGGTACTTTGAAGATCACACCTTTCGAGTCGGATGCCTCACCAACTGTGTCCCAAACCATCTCGATTGGCATGGGGATGAAGAGCATTACATCCAATCAAAGAAGATCTTGCTGAAAGGTGCTCGGCATAGGGTCGTGGGACCTGATCTTGCTGCGTGGGTATCTGGAACAGTTCAGCTTGTAACCGTATCTGATGCGGTCAAAGACTGCATAGTCCCAGGATCGCATAATGCACTCAATGCGGGCATGGCTGCGCTCGCAGTCGAGCATGTCTACCAGGGGGACAGGCAATCAATCGAGTCTGCGGTCCGTGACTTCCAAGGGCTCCCGCATCGCTTGCAGTGTGTGGGAAGTTATGGTGGGATTGAGTATTTCAATGATTCCAAGTGCACAGTCCCGGATGCAACACTTCTCGCGATCGATGCGCTTGCATCAAATAGGAAAGAGAACACGATCCATGTGATTGTCGGAGGATATGACAAGGGCTCGGACTTGGCTTGTATTTCTCAAAGAGCTCCAGAACTCGCAGGGCTCTATTGCATTGGTGCAACTGGATTATCAATCGCGCAGGGAGCACCAAGCAAAGCTCATTACTGTGACGATCTTGAGAATGCCTTGCGAGTCATTCATAAAAATTCCAAACCGGGTGATACTGTTTTATTATCCCCGGGGTGCGCTTCTTGGGATCAGTTCAGCAGCTTCGAGCAACGTGGTGAACGGTTCATGCAACTCGCACAGCATGGGTCGGGTGAACTGATATGATCACACTTCTCACCATCATTCCGCTAGCTCTCCAACCAACCGAGCTTCTCCCTGGAGTGTGGGTGGATGAAGGTGTCGTTGAGTTCGATGCGAAAGTGGCCATGGACTGTCACCATCCCGAGACCCCGGATGTGTATCTTGAAATGCTTGTCACCGGACCCGATACGCGTGAGCATGAATCACTCCTGGTCACCGCGCTCGAGCCATCCAATCTTCACGCGGCCCTGCTCGCAGCAGGGTTCGTACATGGGCAACCAGTCCAGTTTGGTGATGATGGTTCCCGGAAACCTGCGCAGGGAGATGCAGTGGTCATCAGTGTCCGACCAAGCGATGGTGATGATTGGATCAACATTATTGAATGGGTCATACATGTGGATCAGGAAACAAAGTTGACCGACGCCGATGCATGGAGCGGATTGGTCTTCGCGGGGTCGATCCTCACTGATGAGGGCTCCTACAAAGCAAACTCTGAGGGGGCTCTAATCTCTCTCACGCCTTGGGGGTTTGAAGTCGTCTCACCTGTGTGGACTGTGTCCCCTCATGCATCTCAGGATGAGCCTGTCTGGATTGCGAATCAGGATCTGGTCCCGAAACTCAATGCGCCAGTTCGCGTGCGTATCACAGAATCCCAGACTCCCGACGAAACGACAGAGCCCTCGGATTGATCCTACATCAGCCAGATGGGGTCCATATCGATGATTGTGGAGGCATCTGAGGTCAAAAATCCTTGCTTCCGGAGCGTGTTGATCGGCTGCTGAATAAGCGCAGATCCCGGAGCGATCAGTTCGATCCCCCAGCGAGCTTGATTTGATATCCTCGCGATCGTGCACTCCATCGGCCCTTCAATCGTGACACTCGGATCCGCGATGGACACAATCGCATCAGCGAGCTGCTCCGCTCGCGACTTGGCTTTGGTGTAGTCTGAATCACGGCAGATGATCCGTGCCATGCGCGTGCTCGGCGGAAGACCACAGTCGTTCCGGGTGCGGAGCTCTTGATCTGCAAACTTTGCAAAGTCATGCTGTGATGCGAGCACGATCGATGCGTTTCTGGGATTCATGGTTTGGACGATGACACGGCCAGGGACTGAGCTCCGTCCTGCTCGCCCAGCAACCTGTGCGACCAGTTGGAAGGTTCGCTCCTCAGCTCGAAAGTCCGGAATGGAGAGTGAAGTGTCTGCGTTCAGGATTCCGACGAGCGTGACATTCGGAAAATCGAGCCCTTTCGCGATCATCTGGGTCCCGAGAATCAGTTTGATATCACCCTTTGAGTACCGATCGAGGATGTCAAAGTAATCTGAAGGCCTCGACATCGTGTCTGAATCTACGCGGACGAAGTTCTCTCCGAGCGTGAGTGATTGCCGCTCACCGAGTCGCATCATGACCTCGTCCTCCGCTCGCTGGGTGCCGACTCCGATTTGAACGACTCCCTTGCCGGTCATCGGGCACACTGTTGGGATGATCTGCTCACTCAAGCAGTGATGACAGCGGACGAAACGACGCCCGCCGCTGCTGCGGACCCGCGACTTGTGCACAACCATGGTCGAGTCACACTGCTCACATTCGAGTTTCCAATCACAGCTGGGATCCGCGCTCCCGACCAGTGATGCATAGCCCCGCCTGTTCAAAAGCAGTATGACCTGTTCGCCGCGATCCAGTGTCTCGTTGATCGCGTTCTCGAGTGTGGCGCCAATGGTTTGAAACGCGATCGGTTTCCCCGCTTCCGAGCGGAGCAAGTTCGATTGGTCTTTGGTGAGATCAACGATCTCGACTTTCGGAAGGCTTCCAAGACCCGCTCTCTTGAGCATGGACCAGTGTGAGTATCGGCCCGATCGGGCATTGCTCCAACTCTCGAGTGAAGGCGTAGCCGATCCCAAAACTACTGGGCACTTAGCGAGAGCTCCAAGAACCACCGCGCAATCGCGGGCGTGGTAACGGGGCGCGCGGTCCTGCTTGTAGGAGCTGTCGTGCTCCTCATCCACGATGACCAATCCAAGATCCTTGATGGGCGCGAAGATTGCCGAGCGTGGACCGATGACCACTTTTGCTTCCCCCGACTCAACGAGTGACCACTGCGCATTTCGAGCACCGGCACTGAGTCCCGAATGGAGCAGGGCAACCCCCGCGTCCTGGAAACGGGTGACAAAGCGCCCTGCGGTTTGCGGCGTCAGCGCGATCTCAGGGACAAGCACCAATGTCGTCTTTCCGCTCTTGAGCACCTGCTCGATCAGTCGCATGTAGACTTCTGTCTTTCCTGATCCTGTGATTCCATGAATCAGGTGTGTCCCGGGCTGATCGATCTTCGCAGTAATCCCCTCAACAACCTCTTGCTGCTCCGGATTCAGTGGTGGGGGGGTGAGGTCCTTGGGATTCTCAAGCAGTTGAAACACGCTCGGAGTACGGATAATCTCTTGTGTGTACTCGCTGAGTATTCCCGCATCTCGAAGCTTGTGAATCGGGGCGATCGATTTCAGATGCAGCGCGTCTTTGAGCGCGGGTTTCTCGATTGGGAATCGTGAAGATTCGAGACGATTCAATCGTTCTAGAGCATCTTGAGCAGTCGGAGGCAGTTTCGGAAGCGGATCTGGCAAGGGCTCAACCCGTCGGATCATCTGCACGCTTCGCCGGCCGATCTGGGATTTGACCGCTTTGGGAACCGAAGCCGAGAGGACCATTCCGATCGGGCATGCGTAGTACTTCGCGATCCATTTGCACAATCTGAGTTGAACAGATCCGACGATCACCGGGCTCGTGGAGTGGATGTATTTGATCTTCAAGAGCTCCAAACCGCCCGAGAGTTCAAGACCACCAACCTTCAGCACATACCCATCGGTCATCGAGTTGCCTCGCCCGATTGGGACTGTGACGCGTTGTCCTTCTTCGACCGGATCTTGGGTTCGGTATGTCAATCCGTCTTCGAGATCCAGACCTCGCTCGACGGCTACCCGGATCAGGGATTCGCCCGGCTTGAGCTTCTCGCTCTCATCGAGGTTCGTGTCAGGTTGGAAGGGCAGCATCGACATTGGATCCCTACACTCTATTCACCATGAACGACTCCACAACGACGAATCCTGCTCGCTTGGCCCTGTCGACCGGAGAAATCTTCGATGGGAGAGCGTTTGGCGCTTCAGTTGATGCTCAAGGCGAGGTTGTGTTCAATACCGCGATGAGTGGGTATGAAGAGTCCATGACCGATCCATCCTATATGGGACAGATCTTGGTACAGACCGCCGCCATGATCGGGAACACAGGCATGAACGAGCGGGATATGGAATCACGCAGGATCCAGATCAGCGGCCTAGTCATCCACGAGCATGTCGATGCGCATTCCAACTACCGTGCATCCGCATCACTCCACAAAGCCATGGAACAATCCGGAATCCCGGGGATCTGTGGGGTTGATACGCGTGCGATCACCTCACTACTGCGTTCACAAGGGGTCGTTCAGGGGATTCTGAGCACCGATGCGAAGGTCTCCGATGCAGAACTGTTTCAACGAGCACAATCCCTCCAATCCATGGCGGGATCAGTCTTCGGCGAAGAGGCCTCCACATGCACAGAGTCACAGTGGGAGCAATCAAGCACACAATGGAACCACCTGCAGGGTGTGGACGAGTCTGACCGAGTCCCTGTAGGGGTAATCGATTGTGGTATCAAGGAGAACATCCTCCGCTGCCTAGTGGATGTTGGTTGCAAACCAATCGTGTTCCCGATGACCACCGAAGCAAGCGAGATGAAACAGCAACTGCTCGATGGCACGATCTCCGGGCTGTTCCTGTCCAATGGTCCGGGTGACCCCGGTGCGATGACCGACCTCATCGAGAAGGTCCGAGAACTCCTGCTTGACCCAGACTTGCAGCGTTTCCCATTCTTTGGGATTTGCTTGGGTCACCAGATCCTCTCACTCGCGCACGGCGCGAGCACCTTCAAACTCAAGTTTGGGCACCGAGGAATCAACCACCCGATCCTCGAGACCAAAACCGGGAAGGTAAGCATCTCAAGTCAGAACCATGGATTCGCGGTGGACCCATCAACCTGTGAGCCCAACGGCCTCACGATCACGCACCGACATCTCAATGATGACACCGTTGCGGGGATCGAAGCACGCGGTGGGTTGGTAGCCGGGATGCAGTTTCATCCCGAGGCGTCTCCGGGACCTCATGACACGAGCGGGTTCTTCGTGCGTTTCTCAGAAGCTGTTCGGTCGGTTTTTGGGACGACTTCCTGTTAATCTGGGCATTTTGTCCCAGCGGCTGGGCGTTTTTGACTTCGAAATATCGGGGCTATTTGGGACAATTCTGTTCAAATTCAGAGTATGTGCTCTTGCAATCCTGTTGAAACCCTGTATATTCGGAGAGGTGTCGTGAGCAATCATGGCGCTGGATTTGTTTGAGCCGTTCGATTTCCGTTGTGTGCGGAAATACCGCGCAAAGGTCAATCTTGTCAGGCACCATCTCGTGGGTCTGTTCAGATGCCTGGGTAGAGAGAGAACCCGAAAGCGGTCACGATGTGTTCGGCATGTGACAAGATGCAAATCTTGTTGCACATATTTTAGTTCGTATACCATGTTTCCGTTCTGATTCATGGTTCCGAGTTGTGGTTCACATTTACTTGAATAGAGGAGCTTTCCATGAAGGCGAAAAGTGCACTTAGCTTGGCCCTCGCAGCTGGTATCGCCAGCACTGCGGCAGCCAACAACACCCCGACAAAGCTTGATCCATCCGTTGGTCAAATCAAGCACGTTGCTCACATCTACTTTAACGTTGCAACAGGCGAGAAGATCACCACCCTGATCGGCGCTGGCGATGCACAGCGTCCAGTGGACGGCGAAGAAAACACCGAAATCTGGTTGCAAGACCTCGGCGCTCAGTGTGCTGACTTCGGTGACACCACTTCGTTCTTCTACCAGATGGACGATCCATCAGACACAACAACCCTGAACGATTTCCTCTTTGACTGGGGCGATATCGAAATGGACACCGTTGTTGACTGTGTGCAGATCC
>JAEPQP010000016.1 GCA_017640485.1 Phycisphaerales bacterium
ATCCCGACAGACCGCCTATGATTATGTGATCAAAATGGATTTTCTCTACATACATTAGTATCATAATATATAAAATACAATCACAGCAATATCCTACAGACAAATAGCAATAAAATGCACGAATATATACTCAAATTTGCAGGGACTGCTACAGGCCAGCAAGGCGAAGCCGATACTACTATGAGTTTTCTCGAATTATCACAAGCACTTTCTCCATTTTTGTCACTACTCGCAATCCTGATAGCTGCGATCATCACATACCGAATGACACTGAAATCACAACAAGCACGCATACACGAAGATCAAATGATCAAAATTCGCGAGACGTATTCCCAGTTTTTAGTGGAGCTTGAGCAATATTACACCTTCTACCTGAGGCAAATTAGTGCCATACTATTCTCGCTCGACGACGACGAGGATTTTAAGGTTGATAGAGCAGAATTCTCCTCACGAAAACTGTCAATTTCTGTCAGGATATGGCAGTGCAAAATATGCACATCAAATCCAGTACTTCATAAAACTTTGGCAGCAGCGAACGATTTCGTAGTAAATTGTGTGTTGCCATCACAAGATGATATTGAACGAAACGGTCTAGAGTATTACAAGCAAAAAGCAGATGCCACAACAACACAATTCCGGGACGCAGTTGCACAACTATCCGAAGGTGTCATACAGCAAACCAAAATTCTTTAGACTATGCAAAACAAGACACACCAAGTTCAACAAATAAAAAACCGAAATGCTGCACTGGCGTGGGTATTAAAAACGAACAAGGAATACCCATACGGATTTGTACCCATTAGCACAGCCGCACGCATTCTTGGAGTCACCCCCAACAGAGTCCGCGACCTGATTAAATATGGACAAGTTCGATGCATCGATGACATGCCAGGGGGATCCAGATTGGATAGATTCGTTCCAGTTGAAGACCTTATAGATGCACCATTCGCAATGGCTCGCGGTAGACCCGGCGTTTATGGCCCAAAAAACAGGGCTGCAAAAAGAAAATTGCAACAAGCCGAAAAAGACTATAACCCTAAAGACTACAGCAGCTTAGGGAAGAAATAGTCCAATTTAACAGAACATATATTATCGGGCCTTGTGTCCATTGTGGCCATTGACCCTCACCCGAGCTGAAACGCGGGTTAGAACAAGCAATCTGGCTCTCTCTCACGAACTGGTGGTCATTGGTTTCTTGATCGGCACAACAGTGTCATTTCCAAGAGCGAGCTCGATCGTCTGTCCCGCTTCGAGTATGCCTCGCGGCATGGTGGGTGTCACTGCAATCTCCCCATCCATCTGAACCAAGCAAGGCTGTTCTGTCGCGGTGACCTGGATGCTTGTGGCACGGATTCGATCTGATGCGGGTGGCTGCAATCTGAGCATGAACATGAGGTTCTGGATCATCCAACCCAGTGTTGTGGCACATGATGCAGCGATCATGTCAAGCTGGCCGTCGCGAGGGTTTGCATCAGGGCACGGGTTGAGGTGCAGTGCATAGGTTGGCATGTTGCTGATGATCACATTGGCCGGGGTCTTCACGGAGAGGGGCTCATCTTCGGTCTGCACGCTGATCCAGGCGGTTCGAGGGTGGAGGGATTCCTGGATGACTGGCCGGATGTAGTTCCGGAATCCGCCTGATCGTGTCCTGAGTCCTTCGAACCGGTGGATGATCCCGGCGTCCATCCCCATACAGCACATGATGAGGAAGGGAAGGGTATCGATGGTGGGTACATCCAGAACCCCAAGACCCCCCTGCTCGATCCAGTTCACAGCCGTGATCGGATTCCGGGGCATCCCGAGCTCCTTCGCGATGAGATTCGATGTGCCGGTTGCGAGGTGATAGAACGGGATTTGTCTGTTCTGAAGCTCTGGGAGTGCGTGATGGACGGTACCGTCGCCTCCGATGATGATGAGCCGATCGCAGGACCAAACTGCCGGCTCGGGTTTGGACGCAGAGGTGTCAAGGAGCGTCCATTGATGACCCCGCTCACTCAACAACCCCTGGCACTGCTGAGCGTACACAGACGCTTTGTTGCGTCCAGATCGTGTATTGGCGATGATTCCGACATGCATAGAGAACTCGATGATACCCGCTGGTGAAGACCGACAGGCCGGGCTGAAAGACCTACAATCCCCTCTCATGCAAACAACTGTTCAATCCAAGAAAGATCATGAAGCAGCGTATGTCGCGGCTCAGAAGGTGGTCGAGACGCACCATGCACTCGCCGACTTCCTTGAGCACGGACAAACGCTCGCTCAGATCGATCGGTTCGTCGGAGAAACCATCAAATCACTCGGAGGCGTGTCTTGTTTCTACAAGTACCGCACCGGACGATTACCCCCCTTCCCTTCCCAGGCTTGCTTGAGTGTCAATGACTGTGTGGTACACGGGACCGCTGGCTATCTGACGCGCGAGATGAAAGATGGGGATGTCCTCAGTATTGATATCGGGATCAAGTATCGCGGTTGGTTCGGTGACGCGGCGTGGACCTATGTGTTTGGTGAGATGAAACCTCAGATCAAAAAACTAACCGATTCCGGGAAAGAATCGCTCCATGTGGGCATCAAAGAACTCCGTCCGGGGAATACCTACATGGCGTGGGCTGAGCGCGTCCAGGACATTGTTGAGAACCAGTACGGTTTCCATCTGATCCGAGGGCTTGGAGGACATGGACTGGGTCGCAAGTTGCACTCGCCGCCTTGGATTTCGAATGTACTCCCGAGTTATCGAGGAGAATGGCCCGACGGGAATCTCCCGTGCGAACCCGGAACGCTTGTTGCTGTCGAGCCGATGATCGGGATCGGGACCGGTCAGATCGAGCAGGGGCACAGAGAGTGGCCGATCTTCACAGCTGATCATTCGATGTCCGTGCACTATGAGCATGATGTGCTGATCACAGACGACGGCCCGGTCATACTGACTGAAGGTCTTGAACAAGTCAGGGATGTAATCACACGATGAACAGAATTGTCTCCATCTTCAAGAAGGCAAAGGAATCCAATCACCCGGTTCTCTTGCCCTTTGTGTGCGCGGGCTCCCCCACTACTGATTCGCTGAAAGAACTCCTTCCCGCACTCCAAGCCGGTGGTGCTTCGATTGTTGAGATCGGATTTCCATACTCTGATCCGATCGCAGACGGCCCGACGATCGCGGCCGCGATGTTTGACGCGATCGAACGCGGGATGACTCCCGAACTGGTTTTTGAACAGATTTCAGAACTCCGTGACGAGCTTGATTTGGGGCTTGTTGCGATGGTCTCTACCAGTATCGTCATCGCGATGGGTGGGCCGGATGCGTTCTGCAAGCGTGCCCGTGAGGCAGGCTTTGATGGATGCATCTTCCCGGATCTCGTCTTTGAAGAGACTGAGCCGTACGCCAATGCATGTAAAGCGCATGATCTGACTTTGACAATGTTGGTCTCCCCATCGACCACGCCTGATCGTGCGGCGAGGATCGCAAAGTCATCGACCGGATTTGTGTACTTGCTCGCTCGAGCGGGTATCACCGGGGAGCGTTCCGAAGTTCCGGACATCGCCGATCGTGTTCGTGCGATCCGTCAAAAGTCGAGCACTCCGATCGCCTGCGGCTTTGGGATCTCGACCGCAGAGCATGTCAGCGCGGTGACGAAGCACGCGGATGGGGCGATTGTGGGGAGTGCGTTGGTCAGGCGTTTGAACGAAGCACAGGAAAAGAACGAGAATCCCGCACAAGTCGCAGAGGCGTACCTCATGGAACTGTCCGCGGGTTTGTTCTCAATGGACGACTTGATGTGAGCCGATGCTCAGCTTGCTGACGCTTTGCTGCCCTTGAGAGCGGTGGAGATCGCGTGATCAAGATCGGCGATGAGGTCAGTCACATCTTCGATACCAACCGATAGACGAACGAGGTTATCGTCGATACCGAGTTTTTCGCGTTGATCTGCAGGGACCGAAGCGTGGGTCATGATCGCTGGATGTTCGATGAGTGACTCGACCCCGCCGAGAGATTCTGCACACGCGAACAGCTTGGTCGTTTCGAGCATCGTCCGGGACTCTTCAATCCCGCCTCGGAGGTACATCGTGATCATGCCACCAAAGCCCGGCATCTGCTTCTTTGCGAGCTCGTGCTGCGGATGCGACTCGAGCCCTGGGTAGATCACTCGTTCAACACCATCGTGATTGTCCAAGAACGCTGCCACCTTCGCGGCGTTTTCGCAGTGACGCTGCATGCGGACATGGAGAGTTTTGGTTGAACGCAGCAACAGGAAGCATTCCATGATTCCCGGCACAGCGCCCTCGGAGAGCTGGATGAACTTCAGTTTCTGGTGAATCTCGTCGTTGTTGGTCAGGAGAGCACCGCCGATGGAGTCGGAGTGCCCACCGATGTACTTTGTGGTCGAGTGGCAAACGATGTCTGCACCGAGCGTGAGTGGGTTCTGAAGGTACGGGGTTGCGAAGGTGTTATCAACAGCGAGGATGATGTTGTTGGACTTCGCGATCTTTGATACCGCTTCGATGTCCGTGATTTTGAGTGTTGGATTGGTCGGGGTTTCAAGCCAGATCAGTTTGACCCGATCGTCAACCGCATTCTTGACCTCGTCGAGATTGGTCATGTCAACCATGACAGTCTCGATCCCGAGCTGTGCAAAGACGCGATGGAAGAGGCGATTGGTCCCGCCGTAGACATCATCACCGAGCAGGACCTTATCACCCGCACTGAGCATGTGGAGCACCACGCCGGTCGCGGCAACACCTGAAGAGAAGCACAAACCGTGTTTGGCGCCTTCAAGGTTCGCAAGATTCGCTTCCAGAGCATCCCGGGTCGGATTCGCGGCTCGGGAGTAGTCGTACTCACCGATGATCTCGCCGGGGGATCGTTGAACGAAGGTCGATGTTTGGTAGATCGGGGTCATGATCGCGCCGGTCGAAGGGTCCGGCTGCTGTCCTGCATGGATCGCACGGGTCCCGAACTGATGAGAATCATTGACATGCATGGATATTGCTCCTCCGCTGTTCGTGCGGGAGTGAATGAGTGATGGTCAGTTAGAGTGTTTGCTGAGGTGCTCGATCAGATCAATCTGTGAGACGACACCGAGGATTTGGTTTGATTCATACACCAGCGCGACCTGGTCGGCTCCAAAGATTCCATAGAGTTCCTCGACGCGTGCTTTGGGATGCAGGAGACCTCCGAGATCGTTTGCGATGGTCTTCGCGTGTGATTCGGTAGTCGAGGAACCCGATTGGAGCGCACGCAGGATATCGACCTCGTGAACAATCCCGATGGGCTTGCCGCTTGAGTCAGTAATCGGGACCTGCGAGATGCCGTTGCTCCGGAGTGTGTCAATGACCTCCCCCACTGTTGCTGTGTCTGAGACAGAAATCACAGGCTTTGAGCGATCGATGAGGTCTTCGATGATTCCGAGCCCCTTATCGGGTTCAAGGAATCCGTGCATCTTCATCCACTCGTCGGAGAGGTACTTGGTCACATAACGTGTTCCGGAGTCGGGACAGATCGCGATGACTTTCTTGTCCGGTCCCATGTCCTTTGCGATCTGACATGCGATGTGGACCATGCCGCCTGATGATCCGCCGCAGAACAAGCCCTCTTCGCGTACGAGCCGTCGTCCAACGGTGAAGCATTCGTAGTCGTTGACCTGATACATCTCATCGATCACGCTCGTATCAAATGCTCTACAGACGATGTCTTCACCCAGCCCCTCAACCTTGTACACATACGGCGTGCTCGGCTTACCGGTATGGAAAATGGAGTAGTGCACCGAACCAAGCGGATCGACACCGATGATTTTGGTCTTGGCGCTCATTTTCTTGAAGTATCGACCGATCCCTGACGCGGACCCACCAGTCCCAGTCCCAACGACAATCGCATCCACTTGGCCGCCGTCTGTCTGCTCGTACAGCTCGCGCCCAGTGGAGAGCTCATGCGCCTCGATGTTCCACTGGGAGTGATACTGGTCCATGTAGAACGAGTTGGGGGTTTCCGCGGCGACCCGCTTCGCAACATTGACATAGTGGTCGGGAGAGTCACCGGGTACATCGGTCGGGGTGATGATGACCTGAGCCCCGTAGGCACGCAGCCCATCGATTTTCTCCTGACTCATCTTGTCAGGCATCGTGAACACAGCCTTGTAACCTTTGGCCGCGGCTGTCATCGCGGCACCCATCCCTGTGTTCCCAGAAGTATTCTCAACAATGGTCCCACCCGGTTTCAAGAGCCCCTCCTTCTCGGCCATCTCGATGATGTACCGTGCCATGCGATCCTTGATCGACCCGGCAGGGTTCATGAACTCGCACTTCGCGTAGACGCTCGCTCCATCAGGATCTGCGACCTTATTGAGACGGATCAAAGGCGTACTCCCGATCGCATGGAGGATCGAGTCGTAGATCGGAGCTGAACACGGAACGGCGGGAGATTCATTGGTCATGGTCATGCGAGATCATAGGAGGATTCCACGCAATGATCGCAGAAATACCACACCAAGATCCTTATGCTAAGATCCACCAATCGGCCCCGTAGCTCAGCGGTTAGAGCGCGCGACTCATAATCGTTTGGTCCCCGGTTCGAATCCGGGCGGGGCTATTCCAGACCTCCATCCTGAATCCGATCCTGGACCCTGATTCATGACCAGATCTTGTGGGATGAATCAGTTTGTGGGTGTATAATTCACGCGAATACGCGGGTGTAGCTCAGTGGTAGAGCGTCAGCTTCCCAAGCTGAATGTCGTCGGTTCGATCCCGATCACCCGCTTTCGCAAGTCTCGCATAAACAAGAGTTTGTGCGAGACTTGTTCTTTTGCACTACACGCCCCTGCACTACAAATGAATCTATGTAGTGCAGGCTGGACCTAAATGTAGTGCGCAAACTCGCTATCGAAATCGATGGAACACCAGACTAATCAACCCACAAAGCTGCGACTGTGAGATCGTCTGCAAGCGGTCCGTCGGCGTGAACTCGTACGCTGCTCAACAAACACTCTACGAGGAGTTCTTTGTCATGAGCACCAACTAGGCTTGCAAGCACGCCTTCGGAACCAAACTGGCTCCCTTCAGGGTTCGTCTGCTCGACCGCCCCATCGGAGAAGAACACAAGCGAATCACCAGTTTCAAGACTGAGATGACTGACTTCATAATCAGTCGATTCGACGATCCCCAACGGAAAGCCCGGTGCGGTTTCGATTTCACTCGGTTGACACTCGTGAGGTATGTACACACACAGACCATGGCCCGCATCGGCAAGCTCAACTGTCCGAAGCTTGGAGTTGAGAATACCCGCGATGAGGGTGACAAACTTTGATGATTCTGTTCTCCGATGAAGATCCTCGTTGACCGAGGCCATCGCAGTCGCGAGCGAGACTCGTGAAAGGAGCTGCGATCGGAGTTGAGATTGACAAGCGGCCATCAACATCGCAGCACCGACACCTTTTCCCGAAACATCGCCGAGGAAAAAGGCCGTCCGATCTTCATCAAGCGGGAAGATATCGAACAAATCTCCGGCGACGATTCGCCCCGGGATCGACTCGAAGCTGTAAGAAACCCCTCCGTGACTACCTTGCTTCGGCGGTGAGAGCAACTCTTGGGCACGCCGTGCAGCATCGAGGTCACCTTGGAGCTGACGGTGTCTTTCGGCCATTAACGCAGCATTGGTTCGTTGGAAAGCCAAGCCGACGAGCCTGGCGACAGATTGAGAGAAAGCCGCAGCATCAGGGGGCACAACACCCTCTGCATCGCGGGTGTCAATTGTCATGAATGCCGACGGAGTTCCATCGACCAAGATCGGAGCGCAAATCGCGGAACGAATGCCCAGGTCCATGATGGATTGTGCTTGATTGGTCTGCCCAGAGTTGATTGTGAGTTGTACTAGTCCTTGCCGTGCAGCCTGATCTATGAGCGATCTCGAGACCTTTGGTGACTGCTCAGAAGTCGATGCGAGTACTGTTAACGCTTCCTCCGATTGAATCTCTACGATCACAACTCGCCTGCACCCCGTTGCTTCGCGAATTGCCTCAGCTGCGGCTTGAGCAATATCTTCACGGGTATCAATGACATCGAGCTTTGTAGTAAGCTCCATCAGAACATCAAGACCTCGTTGTGCGACACCACCAAGTTGCTGTATAGGGATCGCACTTACGCTCGCGGCCTCCGCGGGAAGTGGCGTGAATGGCGTTGTGTATCCTGGGCGGTTCGCACCGGTTGAGCATCGGCAACGCCACGAGCCAAAGGAGAGCACATCCCCCTCCTCAATGGGTATAGGTACTCCAGTCTCAATCTTGAGATCGTTCACAGAAGTGCCATGCCTGGATGTGAGATCGGTAAGCAACCAAGTATCACCTTTTCGGACAATCGAGGCATGCCTGCGTGACACGGACGGATCTGGTATCGGCCAGTCTGCATCCGACGATCGCCCCACAATGAACTGCCCTTCGACAGGCAAACTTACGGATTTGACGGGTTCACCAGTGTCGATGACGGACATAGGTTGCAGTCTGAGAATTGAATGATTTGGCTCCATCTGAGGATTGTAGTGGGAATACATCACCGAAAGCTCCACAACTAGAGGTGATGCTATCATTTGACCATGTCAAAAATGGTTGGTTCATTCGAGGTGGTTCGCGAACTCGGACGTGGCGGAATGGGCGTGGTATACCTTGCCACGGATACTCGGCTCGAACGGTATGTGGCTATCAAAGCGTTACCCGCTGAGCTCGCATCCGATCCTGCACGCTTAGAACGATTCGAGAGAGAAGCAAGAACGCTAGCAAGTCTCAATCATCCAAATATCGCCGGAATCCACGGCGTTGTTGAAGAAGAAAACGCGCAGTACCTTGTCCTCGAGTATGTCGAAGGTGAGTCACTCGCTAATCGATTGGATCGCGGCCCACTGAATAATGAAGAGGCGATTGAATACGCCGTCCAGATCGCTGCTGGGCTCGAAGCAGCACACGACGCGGGGGTAATCCACCGCGATCTCAAACCTGCGAACGTGATGGTGACCCCTGACGGACAGGTAAAAGTCCTGGACTTCGGTCTCGCACGAACTGACGATGACGGGCAGTCATCGACGGGCACGCTTGACTCCCCCACAATGACTACCCCACAGCCGCAGCACTCTCCCACGATCGCCGGCGCAATCCTTGGGACCGCTGCATACATGTCGCCCGAGCAAGCACGCGGCCGGCGTGTTGATAAGCGGACAGATGTTTGGTCGTTCGGCGTATTGCTGTACGAAATGTTGATTGGCGCAAGCCCTTTTCATGGCGAGACCGCCACAGACTCGATCGGTGCTGTGCTGCATAAGGACCTAGACCTTGAGCGACTTCCGGAGGAAGTGCCCGTGAATGTGCGGCGCGTGCTCGAGCGCTGCCTCGTACGCGACAAAAGTCTGCGCTTCAGGGACATTGGTGATGTGCGGATCGAGCTCGTACGGGCCGGAGACCAGACGCCTATCGAAGCTCAGCAGCATGGTGCTAGCGCGAGACCTTGGAAGATCGCTGCGGGAGTACTGCTACTGCTGGCGATCTCTGCATGGGGTTGGGTAGCCACTCGTCCTGAGATTCAGGAATCTCATTCTCTACCGACGCTGGAACTGGTCATCCCGATTCCGGCAGACCATGAGATCAGAGGGTCCATCGCTATCTCTCGCGATGGTGAGCGTGTCGCGTTCTGCGCCGAAGACAAGTCGGGAGAACGAAGGCTCTACATCCGAGAGCTCGATCAGTTTGACCTGATTGAGGTCCCACAATCACGCGATGCCGAGGATCCTACTCTCTCATCCGATGGACGATCCGTGCTGTTCTTCAAGCAGAACGGTTTGTATCGAGCCCCAGTGGATGGCGGCAACCCGAGTTTTCTGACAAAGACGACCTCCGGTGTGGGAATCAGTGCAAGTGACGATGGATCTGTTATCTTTTCCACTGGAGTCGATTCACCCCTATGGAACATCCCTCCCGGCGGGGGCACACCGATTGAGCTGACTGATCTCACTGCGACGGGGGCATACGCGCATGTGTGGCCTCAACATATCCCAGGCACGAACAAAGTACTACTCACCTCATGGGGCGGCTCGGATATCGGCGGTGCTCGCATCACTGATACAGAGACCGGCATCGTGTCTCCAGTGATTGAAGGTGTTTTTAACGACTTCATACCACCAGCGCGTTGGGTCGCCTCGGGGCACCTCATCCTTGAAGCATGGGGTACGCTGATCGCGGTCCCATTTGATCCCGAGGTTGGTGGTGACTTTGACGGCTATGAACGCAAGCAGGTCCTCAATTCGGTGTTTCACCTCAGGAACGCGACCCGTTGCGTATTCGATGTCTCTGACAACGGCACGCTCGCCTATGTGCCGGGTGATCCCAACAAGCGTCGCTTAGTCTGGGTTGCAGAAGACGGGACGGCCAAGGAAGTCATCGATTCGGATCTCATCTCTGGTTTCAGTCTTGGCGGCAACATCTCGATCTCCCCTGACGGCACTCAAGCCCTTGTCGGTGGCGGCGGCGATATTGCTGTTATTGACCTGGAGCGTGGAGTTCCGCGCCGGATCACCTTTGATGAAGGAAATAACCTGAACCCACAATGGTCGTCCGATGGAACTCGGGTGTTCTTTAACTCCAATCGCGAAGACAACTGGGCTGTCTGGTCCGTCGCGGCTGACGGCCTGAGCCCTCCTGAACTGATCTACAAAAGCGGATCCAGCGTCTACCTCCAATCGATCGGCCCCAACGACCTGCTCGCTGCCCAAGTACAAACAACCGAATCGGGATCAGATCTCTGGATCATTGAACCAAATGGCGATGCCAGGCCGCTTGTAGAAACGAGTTACAATGAGGGCGAAGGGGCGATTTCGAACGATGGAAACTGGATCGCCTACTCCTCCGACATCTCCGGTATCGATGAAATTTACATCATCCCGATCTCCGGAAGCGGTCAGCCTATTCAAGTCTCCGTCGGCGGCGGGAACTCTCCCAAATGGGGGCCACTCGGTACAACACTCTACTACCGCAATGGCCGTTCGATTATGCGCAATGAAGTATCCGATGGCCGACCGACGGGACAACCATTGCGAGTCTTTGAGGGACCAACACTTTTAGCCGGGTCAACTTATGCTCTATCGTCCGATGAAACCCGCGTTCTTACAGTTGAACTGGACGATGAAGCCATCCCCGAGGAGATCCGCATCATAACCAACTTCTTTGATACGCTCCGGAGAGTGGCCGGGCCAGGCAGTCGACAAGAGGGCCTTCCATGATGGAACCTATCGGCCCATACGAGATTTCCCGCGAGCTCGGCCGCGGCGGAATGGGTGTGGTGTATCTCGCGATGGATACACATCTGGATCGTCTGGTCGCCATCAAGGCATTACCAGCCGAGCTCGCTGCGGACCCAGCACGTCTCGAGCGCTTCGAACGCGAAGCGAAGACCTTGGCCCAACTCAATCATCCGAACCTCGCAGGCATCCACGGCATCGAAGAACAAGACTGTGCCAAATACCTCGTGCTCGAGTTTGTCGAGGGCGAATCGCTCGCCGACCGGCTCGATCGCGGTCCGATCCCACAGGATGAGGCGGTTGAGTATGCCGTCCAAATCGCTGCTGGTATTGAGGCAGCCCACGACGCTGGCGTGATCCATCGTGATCTCAAACCGGCGAATGTGATGGTGACCCCGGACGGGCAGGTCAAGGTCTTGGACTTCGGTCTTGCACGAACCGACGATGGCGGGCAGTCCTCAACAGGAGTCCTTGATAGTCCAACCATGACGCAGCAGCCTCAGCACTCACCCACTATCGCCGGGGCGATCCTTGGGACCGCTGCATATATGTCACCCGAGCAGGCACGCGGTCGGCGAGTCGATAAGCGAACGGATATCTGGTCATTCGGGGTCATCCTCTACGAGATGCTTGTCGGCGCCAGCCCATTTCAGGGTGAAACGGCGAGTGACTCCATCGGCGCCGTGCTGCACAAGGACCTCGATCTCGATAGGCTGCCCCGTGAGACCCCATCCCGTGTTCGGATGGTGCTTGAGCGGTGCCTTGTGCGTGATAGGAATCTCCGCTATAGGGACATCGGCGATGTGCGGGTCGAGTTGCTGCGCTCCGATGACGGGGGCGTGCCCTCAGCGGTGGGCTCGCGATCGCTCCCGGTATGGATCGTGCCCGTCGGAGCGCTCGCGTTGATCGCGGTGGCGGCGGGCGTGTGGTTCGCCAAGCCAAGCCCACAGCCCGCACCCGCTGCCGTCGTGCAAGCCGACATCACACTGCCCGGCGATCGGCTGCTGGCGCATGCGTTCATGCCGGGGATCGCGATGTCGGCCGACGGTCGCACGCTAGCGTACTCCGCCGGGATCGCGTACTCAGAAGAGGGTATCAACGACGACTACGCCTTCTTCGAGGGCGATCTCTTTGTCCGTCGCCTTAGCGAAGCGGACGCGGTTCCGGTGCCCGGCGCTGAAAGCGCGTGGCAGCCCACGTTCTCTCCCGACGGCTTGCGCATCGCGTATGTTCGACGCGAGGGCCGGTTCAGCGGGAACATCGAAACGATCGCGGTGACTGGTGGTCGGCCGACACAGCTGACCACAGAGAGCATGATGATCAACGGGATCGATTGGACCGACGACGGCCGAATCATCTTCGGAACCAGAGAAGGGCTGCGGAGCGTCCCTGAGGGTGGTGGTCCGGTGACGAATCTCACCGAGGTTTCAAAAATCGACACCGAGATGACGCACGCTTTCCCCAAATCCCTGCCCGGCGGCCGGGCTGTCCTTTACACTGTTGCGTTCGACAGGTCCAAGCGTTCGCCGGCCGCCATTCGCGTGCTCGACCGCACGAGCGGAGAAAGCCACGAGCTGCTGACCGATGCCAGCAACGCACGGTACACCCAGGGGCACATCGTCTTTTCGCGCGAGCACACGCTCCACGCCGTGCCGTTCGATCTCGAAACCCTGGCACTCCGTGGTGAGCCCCGGCCACTAGGCATGAGCGTCATCCAGTCCCTTGAAGCGCCGAACACATGGGCCATGAACAGCGCGGCCCAGTTCGCGGTCTCGGCGACGGGTGACCTCGTTTACGCGCAAGGATCGATCTGGCCCGAGCTCCCTTCCATGACGGTGTGGGTGAACCGCGACGGTGAGGTAGAGGAAACCATCGAGACCCAACCGGGCGCGTTCAACGCGCCCCGTATCGACCCCGAAGGGCGGCGGCTCCTGCTTTCCAACTTCTATCACCGCAACAGCGCGATCTGGGTGCACGACACGGATCGTGGCGTGAGCCGACGCGTGCACCAAGGCAACACCTCGTGGGTCGCGTGGGGCCCGGGGCCGGACGACTACACCTTCCATACAAGCGCCGATGGGGTGTTCCGGGTCGGCTGGGCCACCATCGGCGATACCGCCGAGCCGTTCATACTCGCCTCACCACCGGACTCGAGGTACTTTCTCGCCGATGGCTGGTCGGCGGATCGGCAACACCTCATCTGTACGTCAGGTGAGTGGGGAAACAATATCGACATATACGCGTGGAGCCAGGCCGACGGGTGGATCAACGTGACGGACTCGCCCGGAGTCGACGAGGCCTGGCCAAATCTGTCGCCCGACGGCCGATGGATTGCCTACATCGCTATTGGCAGCGACGGTGAATCGTGGGTGTATGTCAAGCCGTTCCTCCGCGATGGGCCCGCGATCCAGGTGTCCTCGACCGACAGCTCCTCGCCGCTCTGGTCGGCCGACGGCACGGAGCTCTACTACATCTCCCAAGAGCCGGCGCAAGCAACGGGGGCAGGCAGTGCAGATCCGACCCAGACAGAGCGTTGGGTGATGGCGGCCGCGGTGACAGTCGGCGACTCCGGCATGGACATCGATCGGGCGGTGAAGCTGTTTTCCGCCGATGACTACTCGCACCTGATCCCGATCCGCTCGTGGGACATGGGGCCCGACGGCCGGTTCTTGATGTCGCGCCGACCGTCCGAGGATGTGACCCGATCAGCGTTGGATGCCTTCTTCCCGAACCGTATCCGTCTGATCCAGAACTGGGCGAACACGCTTAGGAGTGATGAACATTGACCGATGGACCTGGACAAATCGGACCGTATCAAGTTACCCGCGAGCTTGGGCGCGGCGGAATGGGCGTGGTGTACCTTGCGACTGACACAAGACTCGATCGAGAAGTGGCGATCAAAGCGCTCCCATCCGAACTCGCATCGGACCCGGCCCGGCTCGAACGCTTCGAGCGTGAAGCCAAGACGCTCGCTCAGTTGAATCATCCAAACTTAGCAGGGATCCACGGCGTTGAGGAACAGGATGGAGCACAGTATCTGGTCCTTGAGTATGTCGAGGGTGAATCCATTGCCGACAGGTTGGATCGTGGGCCGATGCCCGCCGATGAGGCGGTCGAGATTGCGATACAGATTGCATTGGGAATCGAGGCGGCCCACGACGCTGGTGTAATCCACAGGGATCTGAAGCCAGCAAATATCATTGTCACACCGGATGGGAACGCGAAGGTGCTCGACTTCGGGCTTGCACGAACCGACTATGGCGGGCAGTCCTCAACAGGAGTCCTTGATAGTCCAACCATGACGCAGCAGCCTCAGCACTCCCCCACGATCGCCGGCGCGATCCTTGGGACCGCTGCATACATGTCCCCCGAGCAGGCTCGAGGGCGCCGTGTCGATAAGCGGACTGATATCTGGTCGTTCGGGGTCGTCCTCTACGAGATGCTTGTCGGCGCCAGCCCATTTCATGGCGAGACCGCCACAGACTCAATTGGTGCGGTCTTACACAAAGATCTAGAACTGGAACGACTCCCAGCGGCTACACCGATCAATGTTCGTCGTGTGCTAGAGCGGTGCCTTGTGCGTGATCGGAACTTGCGTTTCCGAGATATCGGTGATGTGCGCGTCGAGTTGCTGACATGTCAGACAGTTCCTGAAGAGCAAGAATCATCCGGTGCATCCGCTCGCTACTGGAAGTGGACCGTGTTCGCTTTGGCGGTGGTGTGTATCGCTCTCATCGGAGCCCAGCTTTGGTCATATGGTCGATCCTCGCCAACACCTACTCAATCGGGCATGACATTCCCGATTACGCTCCTCGAGGGCACGGCACCGGGCACCGGCGTTGGCCCGGTCTTTGCCCTCTCCGCGGATGGGAGCCTGCTTGTCGTTGGTGCAAAAATCAATAACGAGAGTGGTCTATGGATTCGTGATCTCTCCAACGATTCTGCGACACTGCTCAAAGGGACCGATTCCGGGTACGCCCCCTCCTTTAGCCCCGATGGTAAATGGATCGCTTACTTCACGGACTCTGCACTCTGGAAGGTTTCCACCACAGGTGGTTCACCCCTACGGCTCGCAGATTCGGAACAATCCAACCGAGGACTCGCATGGTTGGATAATGAACGAATTGTCTACACACCAGATACAACTGCTCCCCTCCATATCATCAACGCCTCGGGAAGCGGCGCAAGTACCATCACGGCACTCGACCCCGGCAATGGTGAGCGTCCACATCGGTCCCACCGTTGGCCCGCGCCGACTCCGGATGGGAAGTTTGTCGTCTTTACAGCACAGCACTCGGGGCAATCTTACAACACCGCCTCCATTGCTGTGGTAGAACTCGCCACACGGCGCATGACAACACTCCTACAAGATGCTGGATCCTTCCCGATTGTGCTCCCGGACGGCAAACTGATCTACAACTCGGCAGGGACCATCTTTGCTTGCGAGGTTGATTGGTCAATCCCGGCCGTCATCGGAGCACCCCGACCAGTCTTGCAAAATGTCATGCATCGGCCACTCAACGGCGGTGCGCAGATCGCTGTTGCGAACAACGGGACAGCAATCTACATAAGCGGATACGGACAGGGCGGGAATCTGACCATGCCCACTTGGCTCGATCTAGAGACAGGTGTGCATTCACCTCTGCTTGATGAACCGACAGTTGCATTCTCGCCGCGTTTTAGCCCGGACGGATCACACATTGTCTGGCAGTCGGGAAACATTTCCCTTCCGGGACCATTGGTCGTGTATGAGATCGACCGTCAGTTGCGTACTGAGATCCCGCTTGATCGAGTCGGGAGTCACCCGATCTGGTCACCCGATGGGCGAGAGATCGCATTCTCAATGAGTACGGAAGAGTCAGCTGAAACTGTTCACACCGTCCGGATCGATGGCGAAGCCGCGCCCCAACAGCTTCTCGATTGGGATAGTGCGGAGCAGCTTACAAGTGACTGGAGTCGGGATGGCAGTACACTACTCACCACTGAATGGGCCAGCGACTCTATTTGGAACATTGGATCAATTCGGCATAACGGTTCCGAGTGGGTATCAGGCACGGTGCTTGCAACGCCTTCAGCTGAGTTTCAAGCGAGACTCAGCCCCGATGGCAAGTGGATTGCGTATTCCTCGGATATTACGGGCGATATACACGTCTTTATCCGACGACTTGATGGGCCGCCCGACCGTCAACAGATTTCTGTAGACCGTGGGTATATGCCGATTTGGGCTCCGGATGGGCAATCAGTATACTTCCGCTCTATCTTCACCTCTGATCAACCAGATCGCAAACCCATGCTCTTCCGTGTTGATCTGACAGAGGTCGACAATCGGCTAGTGCCATCTTCGCCACAAATGATGCATGAAGTCAACTATGAAAACTCGCTTCGACTCGTCACTCACCACGATCTGCATCCCGATGGAAAGCGCTTGCTCTATATTGCACCCGCAGCGAACACTGAACAATCAACAACTGTGAATCAGACATATCTCAAAACAAACTGGTTCAGCGAAATCAATAGTTCTTTTGAGGGTGAACGATGATGAATCAGATCGGTCCATATTCTGTCACTCGGGAGCTCGGACGCGGCGGAATGGGTGTGGTGTACCTTGCCACGGACACAAGACTTGATCGTGAAGTCGCAATCAAAGCGCTCCCACCCGAACTTGCCTCCGACCCGGCACGCCTTGAACGCTTCGAACGCGAAGCGAAGACCTTGGCCCAACTCAATCATCCGAACCTCGCCGGAATCCACGGCATCGAGGAACAAGACGGCGCTAAATACCTCGTGCTCGAGTTTGTCGAGGGTCAATCGCTTGCTGACCGGCTCGACCGCGGCCCGATCCCAATCGATGAGGCGGTTGAGTATGCCATTCAGATCGCCGCAGGCATTGAAGCCGCCCACGAAGCCGGGGTCATCCACCGCGACCTCAAGCCGGCAAACATCATCGTCACCCCCGATGGCAAAGCGAAGGTGCTCGACTTCGGGCTCGCCCGCACCGACGAAGGCGGGCAGTCATCCACCGGAGGGCTCGATTCTCCGACGATCACCACCCCACTGCCGCAGCACTCCCCCACGATCGAAGGCGCGATACTTGGCACCGCCGCGTATATGTCCCCCGAACAAGCCCGCGGACGCCGTATCGATAAACGCACTGATATATGGTCGTTCGGTGTCGTCTTCTACGAAATGTTGGTTGGGGCAAGCCCTTTCGTCGGCGAAACCGCGAGCGATTCCATCGGCGCCGTCCTACATAAGAGTTTCGATCTCACACAGTTGCCATCCGGAACACCGCTGAAAGTCCGATGGGTACTAGAGCGGTGTCTTGAGCGCGACAAGAACATCCGTCTGCAATCGATCGGCGATGCCCGGATCGAGTTGGAACGCAAAACCGCGCCGACGGAAGACGAGCACTCACAAGGGTCTCGATTGCCGTTGCGTACCGTCATTCTCGGTAGCATGTTCATAGCCGCGGCGGCGTGCGCTGCGACCTGGTGGGCGGTCTCATCGAACCAGCCCGAACAGACAAAGACCGTTCGCAAGATCAATGTCATGACATCCGACGAGAGTGACACGCCATGGAACATGAATCCGGTCATATCGCCGGATGGGCAGCGGATTGCGTTCATCCGTGACGAGCAGATCTATGTCCGCGCACTCGATGATTTCGAAGCGATCCCGCTCCCAGGCACCGAAGGCGTGAAGGAAATCGCCTGGTCCCGAGACAGCAGGGACATCGCATTTCGCACGCGGGAACATATCTCGGTCATGTACGGGGGGACCGGAACCCCTTATCGAGTGATGAGCAACCCGCACATGCAGTTTCAAATCGCATGGACGGACGATGGACGGATCATCACGAACATCGACGGGACCACCGCCGAGGAAAACAGCAAACTGATTTCGATCCCGGCAATCGGCGGCAGTCAATCATCGATCCTTGAATCCGATCCCGAAGTTACAATTGACTACCACTCATTCGCTGTGATCCCGGGGACTGATGTTGTCGTGTATCAGGATCACAGAAAGGACGGCGGTTTGCCGCTGATGGCGTCCGACGGTGAACGAACCGTGAAGCTCGTTGAATTCGATAACATGCTCACTTCGACCTGCACATGGTCGCCGAGCGGGCACGTCCTGTTCATGCGTGGGTTCCAGACATTCAATGAGCTCTGGGCGATCCCATTCTCCCCCCATCGCATGGAGGCAACCGGCGAACCATTCCTGGTAATGCCCGATGTCCGATCCCCGTCGGTCTCCGCGGATGGGACACTCGCCGTCATCCGCAGCTCAGGCGAAGAGTCTGGGGCCTGGGGCGGAAAGATCGGGTGGCTCACGCCCGATGGTGAGTTCGAAATGATTACCGAAGCTGAGTCAGATATCACTAAACCACTCCCGTCTCCGGACGGCTCGCTAATCGCATTCACGATGGGGGAATCCCAAGCCCGCGGCGATATCTGGGTCCACGAGTTCGAGCGCGGATTCAACCGACGGATCACCAAGTTCAACGATTCGTCGATTCCGATCTCTTGGTCGCCGGATGGATCCGAGCTCATGGTTGTTCGATACACTATGGCAAATTCGGGGCGATTCAGGACTCACTTCCTTGCCGCTGACGGGAGCGGCGAGACCCGAAAACCCTATGAAGGCATCATCATAGAGTCCGATCCTACTTGGACACTCGGGGCAGCTGTCGAGAACATGATGACTCCCAATGTGAGACTCGTTGCGATTGATTTGATGGATTACTCGATAGTCGGCACCATTGTCAATGATTACAAAAACCCGAACGGCTTTGTTGCAATCAGCCCGGACGGCGCACACATCCTGATATCTGATCGCTCATCTGGCCAAAGCGAAGTGTACTGCCTCGATTGGCCCTCCGGCATGAATATGAAACAGGTCTCAACCGTCGGTGGTCAGCTCCCGGTGTGGTCGCCCGATGGCAACCGGATCATCTTCATCTCAGCTGACAACTCCGAGTACCTCGAGGTCGATGTCACGCGCGAACCCGAGATCTCATTTTCCCGCCCGCGGACACTCTTCGAGAGCGATGTCCATGGCGGGTTCCTAGCGCAGTTCCCAGAACTTGAGCCTTCCCATGATGGTTCCAAGTATGCCGTGGTCCGTCGAGGTGAGGGCGCTGGTGAGCAACCGCCGTTCTACATCTCGATCATCGAGAACTGGGAAGCTTCAACACGGAAGAAATATTAATTAAGCTCGATCTCATGACCTCTGAAGCTTGAAGCTGACTCTCCCGGAATGTAGTGAACGAAGCAGATTCTAATATACGAAGAGAAAGCAAACAACTAAACCAGGCCACCAGACCGCTTCGCATCGCACACTTTCAGTGAAAAACTTGCCCGTAAGAAGGCGAACCTGCAACGCAACATTCAGCGTAAATATCTGTTCCCAAGCTGAATGTCGCCGGTTCAAGCCCGGTCTCCCGCTTTCTTTTCTGATTTCATAGAATCTATCCCTTTCCGTAACCAACAAAAAGCACCCACGCTCAAAGGGCGTGGGTGCTCTGTTTGCATCAGGTTCAGATTCCCAACGGATCAGACGATCATGGGCAGCCGGCGAAATCTGAGAGGTAACCCGAGATATCGAAGAAATCGAAGGTGGTGTTGCCGTCCCAGTCGATCATGTCCGAGAGGAACATGGAGAGATCAAAGAAGTCAAGGCTCCCGTCTTCGTTGAGATCTGCAGGACAGAAATCGGACGAGCACGAAACACCAAGGACTCTGACATCATCGATCCCGGCTTCGACGATTGATCCATCGCCAAGATCGCTTGCCACAAACTTGACACGAACTGTCGAGGTCAGGTTGACGAAGTCACTGACATTGAACCCGGTCTCGATCCAGCCGCCGGAGGTGCCGGCACCTGATGGACCGACGGTTTCGACCAGCACATAGTCAGCGCCGTCGTTGTCGGAGACGAAGACTTCGAAGATGTCTGCGTTTGGTGATGCGCCAGTGTTGTTTGAGTACCAACGGGCGTACGCAATGGACGCGGACTCAGTGCCACTCAGATCGATCAGGTTACTGACCAGCGTCGTTGCACCGCCGTCGACATCGTTCGCGCCAAGCGAGCCACCGACCGATCCCTGGCCAGTGACCCAAGCGATCGTGCCGCTTGGAGTGTTGTCATCTTCAGGCTGTGCTTCGGTTCCGTTCGGATTGACTCTGACCCACTGGCCGGTAGTAGCTGTATCCCCGACTGCTCCAGATGTAAATCCAACGGAAGTCTCAAAGTCGTAGAGGTTGTCAAAGTCAACCTGGTCAGCGGCTACCGTGCTGAAGGTGTTTGATCCCCCAGCTGGGGCAGTGACAATCGTTCCTGATTCGAGTTCGAACGAGATGAAGTACTCAACATTCGTTGGACACTCATCCGGCGCGGGGAATGTCGCTGTGAAACTCGTTGCTGAACTGGAGGAGAGCGGAATATCTTGGAAACCCGATCCGGTATCCACATGGAATGTTCCACTACCTGGGACCACGGGGTCTTCGGGGGAAGGAACGATTTCGACATTGAGGGTCTCTCCACCCGCTGAGGAAAGGATGCTTGGAACCCCGTCCGGCAGCAGGATTTCAAGACCGGTCACGAAGATGCCGCCCGCTGATTCGATATCATCTCTGTAAATCGCGGTTCCCGTCCACCATGAGATGTCTCCGTACACACTGGTGCTCGAGGTGCCGCCGGAGAGGACTCCCGCGATGACCCATTCGCTCCCGAACTGAACAAGGACTGGACCCCCACTGTCGCCAGGTGCAGTGGTCGCTTCAAACTCAAGCGGGGATGAACTGCTGCTCGGGATGGTGTTGGCTCCACCCGTCCCGTTATCAAAATCGGTTGAGATGATATTGGATCCACCAGCACTGGCTGGGCTGCCGTACGCATCGATGATGTTCTCACCACCCCAGCGGCGTCCATCAGCGGAGAATCCATGTCCCGAGCTTCCCAGCCCGTTGTAGCCATAACCGAGTGTCGCGGCGAGCATGCCCTCGAGGTCGTTCGTTTCATCAATCAAACGCATGGGCTCAGCGATGTTTGCTGGGACTGAAGAGTTCAGGATATGGATTGAGACATCCCCGCCGTCAAGGAGTGATCCGTTGCCATCTGGCAGGATCGATGATTGAACAGAGACCGTGAAATCAGGGCTGTTGGAGTTGTCCCCGAATCGGATCAGGGTGCCTGCTCCGATCCCACAGTGACGAGCACTCAAGACCACATTTGGAGCAATCAGCGTGCCTGTACACCCCACCGAAACGCTGATCACGGCATCGAACGGAGCGGCGTAATCTCGCGAACCTTGAGCGCCGATCGTGTTGTTGATGACAATACGCGGGAACACGCCCGCTTCAGCTTCTGGTGATCCTGGAGCGTAGGTCTTGGTATCGATCTGACGCGCGGAAAGCACCTCACCGCTGTTTGCATCGATGACCATCTCGAAGTGCGTCGGGCTCACGGGCATCCCGAGATCTTCTAGTGATGAGGTCACTTCCCACGCAAGGACCGCCTCATCTCCCATCCGGAACCAGACTTGCTTGGACTCGGATTCGATCGCGTTTGGGAGCATCGCTTCAGCAAGCACGACCGAAGCACCTTGTTCAATGTTGATCGGGTCGCGGCGGAGCATCAGCTGCTCGGTCGAATCATCAAAGACTCGAGCGACACTGCCATCTGCATTTTCAGTGACATAGATGTGCGCGCCGTGAAGTGGTGTGTTCCCGATAAACTTCTGGAACACAAGCGCATCAGCTGGGGCACGCGATCCGAGATCGATCAGTTCGATCCGCGTGTTCGCTTGCTGCAGATATGAAGTGGATTCAGCTGAAGCGAGGTATGCACGCACACTCGCTTCGTCCGCGAAGGACAGATTGCTGATACAGAACGCGGCCGTCAGAGCCACTCCGGTCGTTCTCAACGTGATCATTCTTAATGTCTCCATCCGATAGAAGGCTGCGTGCTCGATGATGATCCTCTGAAAAAAGCGGCCGGGAGAACCCCGTGCTGGACCATCGATGGATGCGATGCACGCTGATCAGAGTATACATGAAAACCGCAGTTTTACTGGTCAAAAAGCGGCCTGTTGAGCATTCTTTTGCTGAATTGTTCTTGAAAATGAAGACTCCTGAGACACCGGGAACCGGGAGTGTTCGCCGTGCGTATCGGCTCAGTTTTCTGTCGTTTTTTCCTTGAGCAAAGTAGTGATGAAGAGTCGGTCAATCCTTCTCATTTGGTCAAGCCATGAACTGGGCTCTCGGTACCCGTGCGGCTCGATCGGGTGCAGAGCGAGTTCCCAGTTTTCTTTCTCAAGTTCGATGAGCCGTTGGCTGAGTCGGATGATGTCTTGTGCAACCACATTGTCGTCCTGCATGCCGTGAAGCATCAGCAGATACCCTTCAAGCCCCTCGGCGTGATAGATCGGGGATGACGCTTTGAAGGGTTCAGGATCGATGTCGGGCGTGTTGAGGATGTTGCTCGTGTATCCATGGTTGTAATGCATCCAGTCTGTGACCGATCTGAGCGCCGCTCCAGCTTTGTATGTGTCTGGCTCGAGGAACATCGCCATGAGCGTCATGAACCCACCGTACGATCCGCCATAGATCCCCACATTTTCAGGATCGCCTTTATGATTCTCGATGACATAGTTGATCGTGTCTTGAAAGTCTTCCAGTTCTGGATACCCCATCTTGCGATAGATCGCGGTGCGCCAATCGCGACCGTACCCGGAAGAAGCACGGAAGTCCGGAGCGATCACAATGAACCCTCGATCTGTAAGCAGATTGTGGTACATGTGCTCGTGTGAATAGTTGGACCACTGGTAGTTCGCATGCTGCAAATATCCTGCGCCGTGTGAGAACAACACGATCGGCCGAGGACCTGTGAAGACGCCTTGGTCTGGAAGATAGAGCCTGGTGTAGATCGGGTGCTCGGTGTGGGACGACGGGATCGGAACAATCTCAGGCGTCTGGAACTCACAATCAAGGAACTCCTGAGTGATGGTGTTAGTGAGCCTAACCGGATCAGATCCAAGCTTGCTGTCCATGAGATACAACTCGGGTGGTAAGTTGATATTCGAGTACAAAAACAGGATCTTCTGCTCGTCTGGGGAAAGACGGAATGATTCAACCGTCCCCTCCATCATGGTCAACGGAGACATCTGAGCGGTTCTCATATCGATCCGCTCGATCTCTTGGATGCCGGGATGTTTCCGATTGGTGCGGACATACGCCTGCTTACCGTCGCGTGTGAACCGGATTGACCGGATTTCATAGGCGCCGTTGGTGACCTGCGAATTGGTACCATCAGCTGCTCGTGTGTAGAGATGCCCGTATCCGGTTTCTTCTGACAGATACCACAGCGTGTTGGTGTTTGGGATAAACCCAAACGAGTTGAATCCCCACCCGATCCACGCTTCGTCACACAGATGATGGGCAACGACTGGTTCAAGACGCTCTTGAGTGGTATCGAGCAACACGATCCATCGGTCTTTATTGTCGTGCGAGAGGAGCATCACCGCCGCGGTTGTTCCTGAATCATCCCATCGGACACCGAGTGATGAGACTGGCCTGTTTTTGCGTTGGTCATTGGACTCGTCAGGTTTCTGATCAGCGGAGTCTGATCCTGATACAGTTCCATCCTCTGAGTCATCCTCCTCAACCGTGTCCTCAGTGCCCTCTCGATCGGTTTCCTTGAGCCATGCGAGTGGGTCATCTTTGATCGTTGGAAGCCCGTCGAGCGAGATTTCAAGGATCTCTTCATTTTCTAGATCCAGCATCACCACTTGGATTGGTGTTTCTGTTGAGAGACCAACCTTCGGACGCACGCTCTTGGAATCAACATACCCATCAGCAGTCACATAGTTCGGCATCGAATCGCGTGTGTCATTCGCACGCTTTGCTGGAGCGGTAAGCACAATCATGTGTTTGCCCGATGGACTCAGCCATGAACCCATCGATCGTTTGTCCTTACCGAGGTAGTACGGGCCAGAGACCGCGGTCGGGTTGGTGTCCCGCCAGTTCTTGGCGTCTGCAGTTCGGAGATCGCGCCGATCATCCTGAAGACGGATGATCTCGAAGAGATCCCGCTGCTGCTGCTCGAGATCATCGAGCTTGCGTTCATCATCGTCTACCGGCTCATCCTGAAACTTGATATCTGCAGCTTGGCGTTCAAAGTGTGAGTCAAACAGCCGGACTACCCACTGACCGCTCCTGCTGAACGCGTAGCCTGACTCATCAGCAAGATAGAAGACCGAGGATTCAGTGGCTGTTGTCTGAGTAAGCTGTGTCTTTGAACCATCTTCCGCATTGAAGAGGAACAGATCGCCGGAGTTTGAGATCAGACACTGAGTTCCAGCACCGTTCCAGTCACCATTGTTGATGAAATAGGGACCAGGATTCTGGGGTGTGATCTTGATCGGCTCTGAATCCAGTTCCGCAATTCTAATCAGGTACTGATCCGAGAAATCACGAGCCATCGAACCTTGCCGGCGCTGTGAGTAGCGGATTGCAGAGCCGTCGAGAAGCCATCGTGGATACTGTGGTGATCGGGCGATCCAATCTTGCTCTGCTGTGATCTGTTTGAGGGTGAGATCAGATTGAATATCCTGAGCATGTAGATGGCTCTGGTAAATAATGACAACGGTCGTCGCGAGCAGATTGTTTTTCATGCGATCAGTATAGCAAACTCGCCAATATCCAAGTTTGCATGAAAAATGCCCGACAGTGAGCCGGGCATTCTGAGTTCATTGAAGAGTACACCGAGTTATCTTCGGTAGGTGATCCGACCCTTGGTCAGGTCATAGGGTGAAATCTCGACAGTCACCGTGTCGCCCGGAAGGATGCGGATGTAGTGCTTGCGCATCTTGCCTGAGATGTAACCGATGATCTCGGTCTGTTGCTCATTCGGAAGCCGGACCCTGAACATGGCGTTGGGAAGCGCCTCGATTACGATCGCGTCCATGGTGATTTTGTCGTCTTGCTTTGCCATCTTCTGGTGGTTCTCCGTACCTATCTGTGATCCCGCTGCGAGGGATTCTGGGATCAGAGGATACGCTCCGAGAATGGGTTCGGACTCAAAAACACCCCTTCAGACCCAGAATTCAGCGTCTTGTGACCAGAAATAAACTGATTCTGCTCCACATCATGTACCCACTGGCGGAAATCGACAGACGGCACAGACATCATTCAGATTCGTGCCCGTTGGTCCGGTCCGAAATGTTGCACCGATAGAGTCGAGAAACGGAAGCGTGTCATGATTCTCCAAAGCATCCAGTGCTGAGGTCAGCGTCGATCGATATGTGAGCATCTCAGGATGGACCACAGCACCGGCGGCTTGTGAGGGACCATCAACGCCATCCGTCGCGAATCCGATCACAACCCATTCATTAACTAGCGAGGGGCTTTGTGAGAGTTCGACAGCCGAGCTGAGCACCAGTTCGAGTGTGGGTCCACCAACTCCAGACTCTGCATCGGCTTGGACAGTTGTTTCACCGGCGATAACCTGTGCAAGCTGATCGGGATCATTCCTGAATGCTCGAGCAAGGGCTCGGCCAAGATCGGATGAAGATCCACTGGCCATGGGCGTTGTGATTGGATCTCTACCATCAACGCATTTCAGATACTCAGCAGCGGCTGAGAGTGCTGTGGTGTGATCACCGATGATCCGATGTTCGATAAGCTGTTCCCGATCATAGAGAGGACCTGATGCGATGGTCTCAAGATCGTTTCCCAACACATCGGAGAGGACAACTGTTTCGCAATGATGCACATGGTTGAGCAAACGAGCCAGTCCGCCGGATTTGAGTTGTTCAGCTGATCGTCGGTACATATTAAGTTCATGGATCGCCGAACCCGATGTGTTCAGACGGTCTGTTTGCTCAACAATCTCGCACAGAGTCACCCCTTCCTTCGGGAGACACAGATGGGCTGACCCCCCTCCCGAGACGCACACCACACAGTCGTGGTCACTCGGGATTGATCGAGCATATTCAGCAACATGCAGTGCCGCGTCCACATTCCGTTGCGTCGGAATCGGATGATCAACACCGAAGTATCTGAAATGCGGAAGCCCTACTTCTGGGATGGTTGATTCTGGAGCAAGCACGACTCCTCCGGCAAGTCGATCAGCCAGAAGCTCAGCGATTGCATTGGACATCGCAACGGATGCCTTCCCAAAAGCAATGATGTGGGTGGGTCTCGTCCAATCACTCAGATCGATCTTGGCGTGGATCAATCGGCTTGGATCACACTTTCCGAGTACATGCTCAACAAATCCCCTGCTGAAATCGACGAGTTCTGCATTGAGTTCATCACTGAACCGGATCGAACTCATCGTTGAAGCGCCCTTTGCATTCGTTTGATTGCTTCGTCAATCGTTGACATTCTCTTACAGAACGCAAATCGGACAAACCCGGATCCCAAAGCAGTGTCATCATAAAAAACACTCGGCGGGATCGCTGCTACCCCAGCGTGTTTAGGAAGCCAGGTACACAGATCGACATCATCCTTGCATCCCAGGCGCTCGCTGACTCGTTCGTGCCCAGCCATGATAAAGAACGCGCCCTCGGGTCGATGAACATCGAATCCAAGATCATCCAGTGCCTCTGCGAGAACACCTCTGGTCGCAGTGAACTGTTCACGGATCGCCCGCGCCTCATCGCGTGCATCGTTGAGTAATGCTGCGGAGCCCATTTGTAATGGGCCAGGCACAGAAAAGGTCAAGAACTGGTGCGCGGCTCGGATGCCTGCTGTCAGGTGTGCGGGTGCGATGGTCCATCCAACCTTCCACCCCGTAAAGGAAAAAATCTTTCCGATCGAGGACATCACGACCGTCCGATCTTTCATCGATGGGAGTGTTGCAATGGATCGATGCTTATGATCGTCAAATATCAACTGTTCATAGACTTCATCAGAGAACGCGAGGACATCGTGCTCGACGCACAGATCAGCGATCAGTTTGAGTTGGTCTTGATCGAACACCATCCCTGTCGGATTGTGCGGCGTGTTGATCAGAACTGCACGGGTCCGTTCGGTGAATGCGTTCCGAAGCTGCTGCTCATCAAACCCGAACCGACCGCCGTCCGGTTGGATGGTCACAAACTTCGGGATCCCCCCCGCCATCGCGACTGCTGCTCGATACGAGTCATAAAACGGCTCAAACAGGATGACCTCATCCCCCTGATCCACAAGACCCAGCATCGTCGCGACGATTGCTTCGGTGCAGCCGCTCGTAATGGTCACTTCGGAATCTGGGTCACATTGGAGTGTGTTCATATCACGGGACCAGTTCGAAACCGCTGCTCGGAGTTCGGGGAGACCCGGGAGGGGGGCGTATTGGTTGACTCCAGATTGGAGGGCTTCCCGAGCAGCGTCTTTCCCGATCTGCGGGCCGTCAGAGTCAGGGAACCCTTGGGAGAGATTGACAGCATGATGGGTCCGAGCGAGATTCGTCATCTGGGTGAAGATGGTGGTCCCGAACGGGCGGAATCTCGGAGCGATCTCGATTCGGTGGGTATTCATATGTTGACAATAGTGAACGAATCATGTGAATGAGAGGCCTGTAGGATTCCAGATCCAGCCATGGATCAGATTGTCGCCAGATTCAGCTCAGATTCTGTCCAAAAGTGCATTCTGAAGCAGAAAAGGACGATGTAGACTTGACACTTGCAACAGCACGCCTAGCGTAGTTGCTGAACATTCAGATCCTCCGTAGCTCAATTGGTAGAGCGAGCGGCTGTTAACCGCTAGGTCACTGGTTCGAGTCCAGTCGGAGGAGTTCATGAAAAGCGACTTCCATCTGGAAGTCGCTTTTTGCTTTTTGAGTGTTGTATCACGAAGCACAAATTGGCTACCGGATTTGGACTGATCAATCAGACTGCAGGTTTCGATGCCGCGACATCGGGCTGGACGATCATGGGCATCGGTTCGGGGAGCAGATACTCGATCACATCCATCGCCGAGTACGAAGTCGCGCCGGGTTTGAGGAATCGGGCAACATCGGAGACATCATCCCCTGAAGTGATCAAAGGCTTCTCCAACTCCCCATTGCGTTGGATCTGCCCCAACCCGATATTGGACATCAAGCCGTTGCAGACGCATTTGCGACCCACTGTGTCGCTGAGTTCTCCGCCCTTCTTGAGGTAGTCATCGATCGGTTCTGATGGGCAGCGCCAACCGACTTTGCCATTCTCTTTCTTGTACGCATGGCGTAGATACCCAAGATCACAAATCCGAGCGCGATCCAGATAGACATCCTCATCGGAGAGCGTCGAATCCATCTGGAGGACCTTAAACGGGAATCCGGTCGGGGATGCGACCGGATCTGTGAAGACCTCAGCTTCTCCTCTTCGGCTCAGATCAAGACTCGCTTGTCGGAGTTGATCGTCAAAACCGGACTCATCACAGAACGCGAAAGCAGTGCCAATCTGAACACCCGCGGCTCCCATCTCGAGGGCCTCCGAAATTCGCTCGGGTTCCGCGTAAGACCCGGCGAGCCAGAACGGGAGACCGAGCTTACTGATTGCACTGAGGTCGCAATCATCGCGATCGCCGTAGATCGGTTCGCCTTCGATGCTCAACTGCATCTTCCCTCGAGGAGGCGCGTTGTGACCCCCTGCTGTCGGACCTTCAATGATGAATCCGTTGACCATTCCACTCGATTTCCGTGCGAGCATGCTCGCGAGGGTCGCGGATGACACAATCGCGAGGAAGTCTGGGCGGATGAGATCCGGGACATCGCCGTCGCAAAATGCTACAGGGTCAAATCGGGTACAGAAATCATCTCCCGCTTCGGCGCCTACGACATCAATTTTGAGTTCAACGGGTTCCTTGCGAGAGAGGCGATCAAGGATGCCTGGAATTGCTTTGGGGATCCCGGCTCCCATCAGTACATACGAAACGCCCGCGAGCATCGCTCCAAAGATCGACGGCAGGTTGGGGGCTTGGATTTTTTCGAGGTAGTTGATCCCTACCGGGCCGTCGTGACCCTCCTTTGCGAGATAGACCTCGACAAAGTTTGAAGCGACCAGTAACTCTTCGAGTGATTTCGAAGGCTTCAGACTCGGGACCGGTTTCGGTTTGAAGGGAGCATCCTTTGGCTTGCCACCTTCGATGAAGTATTTATCGATGATCCGCTGCGCGACCCCGGGGATCGGGAAGTGGCTCAGCGCTCTCCGCATGTGACCACCCGGATCACCGACTTGGAGACGACGAGCTAGCAGAATATCCAACGCAGTCCCAGAAACCACTCCGAGTTGACCGGTGCGAGAGACAGCATTGGCAAGGGTCCAACTGGAAACACCTGCACCCATGCCTCCCTGAATGATAATTGGTCGTTGCGCACTCATCATGTGTGGGTATCCTAGCCCGATCATGCCTTGAGACCCCAGTTTCTGGATCTCATCACAGAGAACTCAGTAAACGTGGTAGAGGAAACTCTCTGGATCACCACTGAGTCCCTTGTGAGCCATTCTGAGCGGAGACCGTCTTTCTCTTGACTCGGATATCCGATTTCTTCACGCGTCCATTAGTGACCCCAGAACCCGGTTTGAGCTTCTTGGAGTGCTTTGTCGGCGATTGCGATTCGGATCGCTTTGTACGTTTCTGTTGCTTGCCGGCTTGAGCGAGTGGGAAGCCCCCAGTGTCCTTATGCTTGAAGTTCTTATTCTGGCTGCGTTTGGACTTTGAGTTCCCATCAGGACGACCAGTTTGCTGTCCTTGAGCTGGAGAAGATTTCTTGCTGGGAGTCTTCTTGTTCGCAGGCTTACTGCTGCCTTGATGCTTGTTTGATAGACCATCAAACTGCTCGTCACGGCGGGCCCCTTTCCCAGATCGTGGACGAGCGAATCGTGATGGACCACTGGTCTTGCGCTGCCCTCGGCTCTTCTTGGGAGCACCCCGACGCATCGGTTCTGGAGCGTTGAAAGTGAGATCCGTGTGATTTGTCCCAACTTCGATATTGATCTTGGTTCGACGCTCGATCGAGCGGTAGATCCCGAGCTCGCCGTAGTCGCACAGCGAGATCGCGATCCCGGATGCGCCGGCACGAGCGGTGCGTCCGATCCTGTGGACATAGGTCTCCGGATCGATCGGCATATCAAAGTTCACGACATGGGTGATATCGTCTACATCAATCCCCCTGGACGCGATATCGGTCGCGACCAGCACTTGGGTCGCTCCAGACTTAAAGCGTCGCATGGTTCGCGTGCGTGCGTTCTGGGTCTTGTTGCCGTGGATCGCTTCTGCGTTGATCCCGGAACGATTCAGGACCTTGACAAGCTTGTCTGCACCGTGCTTGGTTCTCGTAAAGACCAATGCCCGCCCAATATCCTCTTCGGAGAGCAAGCGATCGAGGAGTTCGGCTTTGTGTTCACGCTCAACCGTATAGATCCTCTGCGAAATCAGCTCGGCTGTGGTCGATTCGGGGGCGGTTTCCACCATTGCAGGCTCAAACAGGATCGCATCAGCGAGTGTCCGGATTTCACCCGATAGCGTTGCCGAGAAGAAGAGCGTTTGTCGTTCGCTTGGAATCAGCTCAATGACCTTGCGGATATCGTTGATAAACCCCATATCCAGCATCCGGTCCGCTTCATCGAGGACGAGCGTTTCGACTTGGCTCAGATCGATATGGCCCTGATTAACTAGATCGAGCAATCGGCCGGGGGTCGCGATGAGGACATCAACACCCGCTCGAAGTTCGCGGACTTGCTTCCCCTGACTGACCCCGCCGAAGACGACCGCGTGACGCAGATGGACGTTCCGTCCATACGCGACGAAGCTCTCGAAGATCTGCATCGCGAGCTCTCGCGTAGGACACAAGATCAATGCACGGGGTGGTCGGCCGTGACCTCGGTTGCGGTTGTTCTTTGACTGTTTGTTTTTCTTGTCAATCTTCCCGAAGCCCGGGTCGCGGTCGATCGGCGCATTCTGTGAAAGTCGATGGAGGATCGGGAGTGCAAATGCACAGGTCTTGCCCGTTCCGGTTTGGGCGCACCCAAGCACATCTTGACCGTCGAGCGCAAATGGGATCGATTGCGCTTGGATAGGAGTCGCGGTGGTGTACCCTTTGTCGGCAACCGCGCGAACGATGGGCTCTGCGAGCCGCAGTTCACTGAAATTCATATGTGTTGTTTTCTCTGAGTCCGGCGTGAGTCGGGCATCGGGTTCCCGTGAATACCGGACTGTCGCTGGACGCCTAAGCGTAAAGAGCAATGCTACCGGCGTGAATATGGTGCTGTGATCCCGATAGTCCACAGCGGCATGGACTCTAGGCATCCTTCTGTACGAAGTCCAGATATTTCAAGGACATAGGGAGATTGCCCATACAGCATGCTGAACTCTAGAGTTCTCTACGCAACTTGACTGTTCATTTCTGGTACAGTTTTTCATCAGCGATTCAGCTGGTGGTCTCTGAGTTTTTATCTGTACCTAAGGGTCAACATGGCACATCACATTCGCATGGCCGCACTGAGTGCGGCGGTTCTCACGGCTACGACAGCACAAGCGGTGCAATCAAGTTCCAGTAACGATCGATATCGAACGGTCAACGAACTCCGAGATGACCTGAGCAGGTTTGCTCAGGAGCATTCGTCGATCCAGTACTCCACGATCGGTTCGTCGCTCAACGGCTCCCCGCTCTCGCTAATTACAATCGCGGATGATGTGAACAAAGCAGATCAACAACCTGCGTTGCTGATCACTGCAGGGATTGATGGGCGCTACACATCAAGCTCTGAAATCGCGGCTCGGATAGCGGATCGATTGGTGAGTGACTACCCAGATCTACTCAAAGAAATGACGGTGTACATCATCCCGCAACTCAATCCAGACGGTGCCGGGATGAATATGCAATCGCTGCGTCATGAAGTCATTGGCAATGCTCGGGCCACAGACGATGACCGAGATCGTGCTACGGATGAGGATGGTCCGGATGATCTCAATGGGGATGGCTACATCACGATCATGCGTCGTCTGAATCCTCCGATTGACGATCAAGCGACACATTTCTCAGACCCAGACAATCCGTTGCTCAACATCAAACCAGATCCCAAAGAGGGCCAGCGAGCAACATTCTCGATCTATCCAGAGGGACTGGACAACGACAAGGACGGCAAGATCAACGAGGACTCCATCGGGAGTGTCGATCTCGATTCGAACTTCATGCACCGCTGGCTAGAGCATGATCGTGACGCCGGCCGATACCCGCTCTCAGAACCTGAATCGTTGGCAATCGCTCAGTTTGTGCTCAACCACGACAACATTGTGATGGCCCTGACGATTGGGCGACACGACAATCTCATCAATCAACCCGATGCGAAAGCCAAGGACATCACCGGAACCGCTCCCAAAGCCATCGACGCAAAGGATGCGGACCTCTACAAAGCGATCGGTGAGATCTACAAGGAAACAACATCCGCGACAGAGGCTCCGAAATCGGATATCGCAGGAAGTTTCCACGCATGGCTCTACGCGCAGCGCGGGATCCCGAGTTTCGCGGCCGTCCCCTGGACACGACCAACGTCTGAATCAGGTGGATCTGGTGATGGGAAGGATTCGACGGACGCTGGCGCTGACCAAGCTGAAGTTGAAGGGAATGGATTGACCCCCTCGGGAGTCGGCGACATCAGTATGGAAACGCTTGATGAGCTCCGAGACGCATATGAGTCGATGACCGGTGAATCTGTTGATGAATCAATGATCGCGAACATCACCCCTGAAATGGTGGAAGGGTTCGCGGCACAGCTGGGGATCGAGATCCGGCGGGTTGTGGAAGCAGAACCAGTCGAGAATACGGCTCCAGCCAAATCATCAGAAAAGAAAGCCAAGTCGAAAAAGAAAAGCGATGAGCAGAAATGGTTGGACTACTTCGAAGAGGCTGGCATCAATGGCTTCGTAGACTGGGAACCCTATGACCACCCCACTCTCGGCCAAGTGGAGATCGGAGGGTTTGTTCCCGGCGTACGGATCAACCCGCCTGCAACAGAACTGGATTCAAGTGCCGAGAAAATGACCGCGTTTGTGGCTCAACTGATCGAGTATCGACCGATCGTCAACACAATCGGTCCCGAGGTCAATGAGCTCGCGGACGGGCTCTATGAAGTTCATTTCTCCGTGGTCAATGATGGAAAGATGCCGACCAGCACAGCCCATTCACGCTCGTCACGAGCCACCAAGCCCACGATCATCCGCTTGTCGACCGATGTGGATCACATTATCACAGGACAACGGGTCTCACGGGTCTGGGGGATTGATGCGCATGGCGGCCGATCTGATCATCACTGGATACTCCGAACTGACAATCTCGCGGATGAGCGGATCGAGATCATCGACCCCCGCTTTGGGAACAGAACCATCGAGCTAGGAGAGTAATATGTACACCCAAATGAAACCACTCCGTTCGATCTGTACCGCTGCAGTGCTTGCTGTGACCGGGCTCTGTACTTCTGTGGCCGATGCTCAGCAGCAGGTGCCGTCCAAAGTCGATGTCTCTTGGAACCGGTACTACGACGCCGACGAGATGAACACGATCATCAAAGATCTGGTGAACGCGTATCCCGAGCTGCTCACGCTCGAATCGCTGGGAAAGAGCGAGCAGGGACGCGACATGTGGCTCATCACGCTCAACAACCCCAAGACCGGTGAAGCGTCCGAAAAACCAGCGTTGTACATCGATGGGAATGTCCACGGCAATGAAATCCAAGCCATGGAAACCGTCCTCTACTCGATCTGGTACCTCACGAAGAGCTACGGCGAAGTGGATCAACTCACCGAACTGATCGATCGCGTCGCGTTCTACTTCGTCCCCTCAGTGAATCCGGATGGTCGCGCCGAGTGGTTTGCCAATCCCAATACACCCCACTCTGCTCGTACGGGTCAGCGTCCCACCGACAACGACTACGACGGGCTGCTCGACGAGGACGGCCCAGAGGATCTCGACGGGGACGGGAGCATCACCCAGATGTGGAAACTCGATCCCAACGGAAGTTTCCGACGCAATGAAGTCGATCCCCGGATCATCGAGCGCGCGCCGGAGGGCACTCAGGGAACCCTGACCCGACTGGGATCCGAAGGCATCGACAATGACGGCGATGGAAGGATCAACGAGGACGGTCCA
>JAEPQP010000027.1 GCA_017640485.1 Phycisphaerales bacterium
CCTTCTACGAATCACGCAAACAGTCATACCCAATACGACGCTTGGTAACGAACTAGGCGATGGGATTACGGCCACCCAAGCTGTGACCTCCCTGCCCCCGTTGTCATTTGTGTACAATCCACTACCAGTGATCATTGTCCCATCAGGTGAAATCGAATATACATTCTCTAGTTGCCACCTTGGATCCAGTGTGATGTCATACTCGGAAGCCAGCATATCTGCGACACTTCTCCACCCGTGATGATCATCATAGATAAGCGCAGTCCGCACATCAGTGTCATCGTTGTAACTCTGCCCTACGACGACACCGGTATCGCTGACATCATTCGCGTTAAACCCTGCGAGTCCTAAAAAGGCTCCCCCCAAACTTTCGGTTACTCCTGTTTCACGATCCCATCGGAATGCGCCGAAGTTTAAACCAGTTCTTGCTGCACCAACTACATACCTTCCGTCCGAGGAAACTCCCTGCGCTTCTGCATTTTCATACCCATCTATAACACCGAGATCTGTAAAAACTCCATTTGTTGAAAATGTGACGGCAGTCCTCGTACTCCCGTTCCAGGATGACCCAACAATAGTTTGCCCATCTGAGGAAATTGCTCTCGCGGTACTCTCCCCGTTTACACCCTGCAGCCCGCCAAGCAAGCGGTAGCCATTCTGTTGATCCCAAACAAAAGCTTGGTCGGCATCCCTATTTGACCCAACAATTAGAGCTCCATTTCCACTAATTCCACCTATAAAGCTATTCGAGTTGCTCAACTGCTGAGTCCCAAACTCACTGGTCCACACTCTGGATCTATTTCCCCCTTGAGTAGCTACTACACTGCCATCATTAGAAACACCAATTGCGTCATCCGGAATAAACTCGTGCACAAATCCAAACGATGGGTGCCATACCGCACCGTTTGCTCCACTCATTGCGACATAGCCGCCCGCAGAAATGTCGTTACCAGATGTTAAACTACGCCCACCAACTGAGGCTCGTGTAAATCCGTAGAACTCCGGGGACGCGCTCGAGACGCTTGTCAATGCGCATATTACAAATGGACCGATAAAAGAACTCTTGTGCATGTCTCTCTCCTTGGAGCCAACATATCGAAAATTCAGCACAAGATCAAATCATTATTTATCAAATCACCCGATCCTCACTCGCAATCCCATGCGCCGGAGCCGTGTTGAGCTGCACCATCACCGCCCCCTGCTTCTCCATCGCATCGTCCGCATCCACATAATCCGAGTGACACGCCGCCTTCCCGTCCCCCGCGCCCACGGCTTTCTTCGTCTTGCTCGCAAGCTTATGAATCTCCTCAGGAGGCAGGTACCCACGCTGCTCCAGAATCTGCTGCTGCTCCGGAGTCAACGCCGCGGACTTGACGGGCTTCCCACGCTCAAACCCCTCCGCCTTCCCGGACTGAAACTCCTGGATCTCCTTACTGATCCGCACGCTGCACCAATCGTGCCCGCACATCGCGCAGAAGTCGGTATCGACATCCATGTCCTCGTCGTGGTACGCGCGGGCCGTGTCCTCGTCGAACGCAAGCTCGAAGTGCTTGTTCCAGTTGAGCGCCGCGCGTGCTTTGGTCAGCTCATCATCCCAATCACGCGTCCCCGGAATCCCGAGCGCCACATCCGCCGCGTGAGCCGCGATCTTGTACGCAATGCAGCCCTCTTTGACATCGCCCTTCTTGGGAAGACCCAGGTGCTCCTTCGGAGTCACATAGCACAGCATGCTCGCGCCGTGGTACGCGATGCTCGTCGCGCCGATGCAAGAAGTAATGTGGTCATATCCCGGGAACACATCGGTCACCAGTGGCCCAAGCACATAGAACGGCGCCCCGTGACAGAGTCTTCTTTGAAGCTTCGCGTTGTACTCGATCTGATCAAACGGCACATGCCCCGGCCCTTCAACCATCACCTGCACCCCGCGACGCCAAGCACGCTCCGTCAGTTCTCCAATCACAGCCAGTTCACCAAGCTGCGCCAGATCCGTCGCGTCCGCGAGCCCGCCGGGACGCAAGCCATCGCCGATCGAGAAGCTCACATCGTGCTCACGCATAAGATCACAGATCTCATCCCACATCGTGTACATGATGTTGTCTTGGTTGTGCACAAGCATCCACTTCGCGAGCAGCGACCCGCCACGCGAAACGATCCCGATCGCACGCTTCTTGACAAACTTCAGGTGCTCCATCCGGACACCCGCATGAATCGTGAAGTAGTCCACGCCCTGCGCCGCTTGATGATGCAGTGTCTCCAGAATCAGGTCCCGATCCAGGTCTTCGATCTTCTTCCCGATGATCATCGAGTAGATCGGAACGGTCCCGATCGGAACCGTCGAGTTCTCAATAATCGCCGCACGGCAAGCATCCAAATCCCCACCGGTGCTCAGATCCATGACCGTGTCCGCGCCCCATTTCTCAGCCCACTGCAACTTCTCGACCTCCTCATCCGTCCCCGACGAGATCGGTGATGCCCCCATGTTCGCGTTCACTTTCGTCTTGCTCGCGCGTCCGATCGCCATCGGATCAAGGTTCTTCGCGAGGTGCGCGCGGTTCGCCGGGATGATCAAACGACCCGCCGCGATCTCATCGCGGACCTGCATCGCACTCAGATGAGGCTCCCGCTCCGCGACCCGCTCCATCTCAGGCGTGATGATCCCCAGCCGCGCCGACTCGAGCTGCGTGATGGGCGCAAAGCCCTCAGGAGTCACGACGCGTCGCGTCACCCCCAGCGCATCGGTAAAGGTGTACACATGCTCGGGCGTCTCGTCATTCGCATCACATGCAGAATCAACCGTCTCCACCGACCACCCATCCGGAAGAAAGTCCCACGCCGTCAGTTTCGAAGGCGCGGGCATCCCAGGCGTGTCCGGCGACGAGAATGTATACGGCCCACCAATATCCGCCTTGTGCGCAAAGCTCCCAGGCGTCGGCACCTCCGCATCACTCCCAGGATTGAACGCACCATGCACCGGAAGCATGAACTGCGATCCATCAATCGCCTGCCCCCCCTGCACCGTCCGGAACGAACTCCGCATGTCCTCCGCGCTCTTGTACTTGGTCGTCAGCGCGACCGCTTTCCCGGCGGGCGAAGTGATCGAAAGATGTTCAGGGGTGGATTTCGGATAGGTCGTCATGGCAACTCCCAAAGGTCAAGCCAAAGCAAGCACCGGGAGTTTGCGCGACAGTCCAAAACGATCGACCATCTGCATTCCCTCCGCCGGTGCGAGCCGGATCAGGTTCAACGGGTGCATCTCAGCGAGCCATCAGACCCGCGCCCCGTGCAGTGATCCATTGTAGCAGTTCAAGAAGGAGAACGAAGTCCTTCCGAAGTTGCATACCCCACCAGTGTGCAATCGCCGCTGTCATGACCGAAAGCTATTGGATATTCGACCGGAGATTTCTTGCCAAATATCCCTGTTTTGGGTTCATGCATGCGAGCGATGATGTCAGAATGATCAACAGCGATGGCACCTACGAAGGAGTTCGATAATGTGAACGCGGCTTGATTCTCCATATGTGGACAGAGTTCACCAAACAACTCCATTTCTGGAACAGACGGATATCGGGAATTGGGAAACCACACACAATCACACGCCCAATCACCTTCGTCTTCAGCATCAAAATGATCCGAACCAGAAATGTACATCTGCTGCCATTCATTGCCGGATGGACCCTGTGTTGTGTCATACATTCCGAACCAAAAAGCGAAAACATCCTTTGACGGAGGCTCGCTCTGAAATACAGACTCAAGCCATTCTCGCGACCGTGTGAGAGCTTCATCAAAATTAATCTCGTTCAGTTGACGATACGCTTGATCGCTCACACCGGGTTTCACAGCAGCGATGGCATCACTCATCGCGTGTGCTAAAGTTTGCTTCTGACTGACAATTCGATTCGCCAACTCGAACTGAATATCTCTTTCGTGTCTATCACCAATCATTTGAATCTCCTGATTTCATTATCCAATAGTATTTGATGCTATTCCGATCCCAGGTATTTCTGAAAGAACCCTGCAAGATCCCGCTGCGCCTCAAGATCATGCTGGATCAGCGAGTTGTGATCCCCCGGGTAGGTCCTCATCGTCACATCAACAAACGAATCTTCCGCCGATGCCCGAATCTCCTCGGCGTGCTTCACATCGATGATCTCATCCCCAGTCCCGTGCATGATCAGATACGGGCGCGACCCGAGCCCACGCGCCAGATCCACAGGATCCAGACCCGTCGGGATCAGCACACCCGCGATCCCCACCGCGTCCGTCGCGATCCCGCGCCAGCTCGCAAAGGTCGAGACCGTCACCACCGCTTCCACGCGAGTCTCATCAATCGCCGCATCCAGCGCAAAGGGTCCACCCAGACTCACCCCCATCACCCCAACCCGATCCGGATCCACGTCATCCCGCTCCATCAGATACGCGAGCGCCGATCGCGTGTCGATCGTCAGCGTCTCCCGATTCAACGACCCCTTGTCCGATCGCCCATACCCCCTGTAATCAAACAGCAGCACATGGAAACCCGACATCGTCAGGAACGACGAGTACGATTCGTGGTACAGCACATTCCCCGCATTCCCGTGCGCATGCAGAATCGTCGGCGCCCGCTCCCCATCGGGAACCCCAACCGCGGGCATGAACCATCCATGCAATCGCTTGCCATCCGCCGTCTCGATCCACACATCCTCGTACTGTGCCGGGGTCTCGAACGCATCTCGGACCGGGAAGTAGAACAACCGCTCGCCGTAGCCCGTCACCCACAGCACAACAATCCCCACCACCGAGACACACAGGTACACCACCAGCATCCGGAGTAGCCGCTTCCCCAAACTCCGCTTGCGTTTCGCTTTCCCGCTGGTCGTGTGGTGTTCTTCAGTCATCGCCGAGCATCGTACCAGATTCCGAGCAACCCTGAACACTCACTCCCCAAGCGAAGCAATCCAATCCCGAACCACATCGATCTCCGCTTGCGTCAACGGCTCCCCGTCTCCCTCCGGAGGCATGATGTCCGGATCATCATGAGGCAACTCAATCCGATACACCAGCTCGCTGTCATCCGGATCCCCGCGCCGCACCGTCTGCACCCGCCGATCCAGCACATACGCGAGCGTATCGAGCCGGATGTCGTCTTCTGCTTCATCAGGACCATGACACTCCACACACGCGCGGTTCATGATCGGGAGTACTTTGAGCTCAAACACTTCCGCAGACGCCCGCGAAACCCCCAGTGCCTCTGCGTCCAGCGCAAGCTGGTCTTCCTCCATCCCGACCATCTCTTTCAGGGGTTTCGTCAAAAAACCTTCGCCGTGCGTCAGCTCGCCCCCAAAGTGCCCCGCCGCACCGATCGACAGCGCCGACATGCACAGCATCACCAGATACGCCGTCCCCGACTTGGACTCAGGACGCATCGCCGAGATCCACACAAACCAGGTCACCACCATCAGCGCCCCGCTGACAATCCCCAGGATCCGATGCAGATCCACGCGCTGCCCCCCGTCAAACCCGAGCACCAGCCCCGTCACCACCGAGACCACCGTCCCCAGCAGCGCGAACAGGAACATGAGCGAACCCGCAGCACTGGGCGCGTACGCCCGATCCTTGATCGCAAACTTCCTCCAGAGCTCGACCACCGCCGCGACCACGATCAACGCGATGGGGAAGTGCAGCACCACCAGATGCGTGCGGCCAATAAACTCGATCAGATGCTCAATCATCTTCGCTGATAAACTCGTCGTGCCCCTCGTTGCGTTCTCTCCGGAGATCGCCGTAGATCGAGATCGCTTCCTCATCATTCCCGAGCAACAACTGTCGGCCGAGCGCGTTGGACGCCGACACGGCGCTCATCAGCTTGATCTGCATATCGGTCACAAACCGCTCCTTGTCCCCGTCGTACTTCTCGACCGATTGCACCGGGATCGACTCCTGATCCGCGACCATCACGCACTGCGCCAGCAGGATCGTCACCTGATTCGCAAGAAACGCCGCCTCGGCGCGAGCGCCGGGCGCTTCCAGATCCCGCAGATACCGCCGCATCGACTTCAAGTGATCACCCGATTGCCCCATCAACTTGTGGAACTGCATCCCCCGATCCGCCTCCATCCCCACCTGACCCGTCCGCGCCAGCGCGATCGAAGGAATCGAAACCGCTCCCGCGGCTAAAAACGCTCTGCGTTGCATCTCTGTACTCATTGTCGTCCTGTCCGCGCCGTGCGCGCCTGTGTGATTCTGATTAGGCGCACAACCGCGCCCCGATTCCCTCTTGCACGCCATACGAACAGACCTGACGCTTATTGCATCTCCCCAGACAGCATCCACTCCATCACACTGCTCTGAGGCAGCTCCTCAACCCCCAACTGTCGCAACATATTCAGACACTGCGCCCGATGATGCATCGAATGCGTCATCACATGCGACAGAATCCCCCCAACCGTAAAGGTGTACGACTGGTCCCCCCCCTCGCGATGGATCAGCGTCTCGAACGGCTGCCGATACACCGCCCGCTCAAAGTCCGCCGTGACCTCATCATGCAGCTCGCGCATCTCCGTGATCGACATCCGCTCAGCTTCCAATCTCGGCCGACCCTCCACCTCATCAAGCACATCCGTCCAGCCACGCATCGCACCCAGATTATGGACCAAGTTGTCGTGCAACGACCCCACCCCCATCTCGAAGCGCTGATTGAACTGATCCACGCTCAACCCCTCGCAGCATTCATACATCAACCGATTCGCCCAACGATCATGAGCAATCATCACTTCAGCAGGATCAGCAATCGTCATCCGGAACTCCTTCGTGTGGTTCTCATCAAGAGACTCGACTCTACACAGAATGTACCCGATCTACTCCCCGCTCACCATCCGCAGCATCACCGACCCAACCTTCCCCCCCTGATCCACCCGCTCGTGCGCCTCCTGGATCTGCTCAAACCCCAACACACGATCAATCACAGGCACAAACGCCCCCGACCCGAGCAACTCCGCGATCGTCTCCACATAGTCCAATCGATCGAACGCCACACCCCCGATCATTTTCTGACGACCGAACACCTTCGACCACAGCACCCGCCCGATCGAACCCGTGCTCAGCTCCGCCTCAAGCACACGCCCGTGCTGTGTCAGTATTCGCCTCGCTCGCCCGAACGGGCACTTCCCGACCGTATCAAAGATCAGGTCATACCGTTCATCCCCTTCGAGAAAATCCGTTCGTGTGTAATCAATCACCGAATCCGCACCCAGAGACTCCACCAGTTCCACATTTCTCGTCGAGCACACACCCGTCACATGCGCCCCCAGATGTTTCGCGTACTGCACAGCCATCGATCCAACCCCGCCCGATGCGCCAACGATCATCACCCGCGCCCCGCCTTGAGAGACCAGTTCATCGAGCTTCCCCTGCTCCCGTAAGAAGAAAATCCCAGTGATCCCCCCGAACACCGCGGAGGCCGCGTCCTCAAACCCAACACCATGAGGAATCCGTACCACCGATGCCCCCTCCATAAACACGGCATACTCCGCGTGCGCCCCCATCTCCATCCCAACCGATCCAAACACACGATCCCCGACTGTGAACCCCTCAACACCATCTCCCACGGCTTGAATCACCCCCGCGAATCCCGTCCCCAGCACCCGTTTGCGCGGACCGAAGACCCCAAGAAACAATCTCGCAGGGATCGCGATCAGCGCGGGACCAAAGTCCGCACGCCGCATCCGCGCATCACCGGTTGTCACGGAACTCGAATGCACCTTCACAAGCACTTCGCCCGCCGAAGGCTTCGGTGTCTCCACCTCTTCCAAAGACACCACCGAAGGCGGCCCATACTTCCGATACACCGCTGATTTCATACTGTCCCTCTTCAATCAAACCCATATCAATCGCGACCATACACACAAACCCAGAGCCTTGGAACACAGTGTTCCGATTGAAGTCCTTCGAGTTTCACAATAGACAGACTGAATGTATTCGCTCGCGAATCGATCAAGCGCGGAACTGCGCGAGCATCGCGCGAACCGCGCCCTTCGCCTCGTCCTCAGGGACCGGCGAACCGCTGTACGCCATCAATCCAGACTTGGTAATCATCAGCAACCACGCCGCGTGGTTCAGATCCAGATCCTGACGAACCGCGCCCGTCCGTTTGATCCGGTCCATCGCGTCGTGGTACGCCGCGTGGAACCGATCGCGTGCTGTCTCCACGCGCCGCCGTGCTTCTTCATCCACCGCCGCGAGCGAAACCGCGGCCTTGTGCATCATGCAGCAAGGAGAGCTCTCCCCGCTGTGCTGGAACTCGATCATCCCGAAGAACAGCGTCTCGATATCCTCGAGCGACTGGATCGAGTTCACACGCTCGACCATCCCCCCGACCACCCGATCGCTGTACGCGTCGAGCGCTTTGAGATACAACTCGTGCTTATCGCCAAAGGTGTCGTAGAGCGAGAACCGGTTGATCCCCATCGCTTCCGTGAGATCCGAGATACTCGCCGCGTCGTACCCCTTCTCCCAGAACACACCCATCGCCTTCGCGAGCACAGTATCGGGATCAAAGGACTTCGGTCGAGCCACGGCAGCAGCATCCTTCCAGCAATATAGGAATCAAGCGTCAACAACCACCGCGTCCGCGCGATCGATCGTCGATACTCATTATACACAAAACGCCGCAGAATCCATATTTATTCGATGCATTCATACAGTTACGGGACCGAGATCGCTTTATTGATCTGCAGCCCCCGATCCGGGATCCGCACGCTCACGATCACCTCGTCCCCCCGCTCCATCGAATCAAACACAAACGATCGCCGTGCGTCCTTCATCGGATCGATCACGCTGATCGAGGATTCCTGCCTCGGATTCTTCGGAGCGATCGCGACCACATCCGCGTACATCGGAACATCGGTCTGGTTGGTCACAAACGCCTCGACCTCGATGACCCCCGACGACAACTCCCCGCCTCGGATCGCGAGCGTCACATCGATCTGATCCGTCCCCAGCTCGATCTGCCGCTTCACGCGCATCAAGCTGTACTCCTGATCCGCGACCAGCTCCACATCAAAGATCAGATCCTTCATTCCCGCGAGCTTCGCTGAGGAATACGAGATATCGATCGGGACCCGCTCCTCAAGACCACCCGTCACCGTGAAGTTCACCACCCGAGGCTTCATCTCCCACGAACGATCCACCCGCGTCGAACCCGGCTCCGAATACCCGCCCGGCTCAACGATGTACACCCGTCCTCTGATCGAGAAAGGCCAAGGATTGTGTATCACCAACTCGTGCTTGTGCACCCCGCTCGTCGCCTCGAACCGATCCGGACTCAAACGGATACTCGCCAAGAACTCGACCAGCGCCGCATTCACCCCCGTAATAATCTGAGGCGTCCGCGTAATCTCGATCCGGTGCACCGGGAGATCCAGCTCCGTCTCGTACTCCAACCCCACATCACGCGCATTCCCAAACAAATCCACCACGCGAACCGCGCCCATCGCGAGCGGAAGCTCAACAGTCACCCGTTCAAGCCCAGGCTCATCGAGCCACACCACCAATGCCCCGTCCCCCGACGCATCACCCTTCCCAGACGAACCGATCGCGATCGAATCCTCGTACCCGATCGGCGCTGCTCCGCTCCGACCAGAGCACAGCAGCATCCGCACGCCGGGACGCAGCTCAAGCTCCGAAACCGCATCGCGCCCGCCGAGATGATCCACCAGCGTGCGCCACACCAGCAGTTCCGGACCAGGCATCACCCGCCCGCGACGACCACCCTCGATCACCCAAGGATCACTCAGCACGATCTGCACATCCTCAGAACCGCTCCCGATCCCCTTGCCTGCCCACCACGAGTTGATCGCTCGGCGCCCCAGCCAACCCACACGCGACCACACCGATTCATTCCCCGAATCCCCCATCCCATACGGCTCATGCACCACACTCAACCGAGCCTCGACCGAACCGCCCCCACTCGATACCCCGTCACCACTCGTCTCGCGCCCCGCCTGCACCCACTGATCCATCAGATCACCCATCGCATCATCCGGGAAACTCGCGTCATCCTCAACCAACAAACGGACCGGACTCGACAGCACCGCACCCTCAAACGGACGATCCATCGCCCACGACACCCCCACCACCGCGCCGGGGACATACGGATCCATCATCTCCCGAACCGTCCGGGTCTGCTCGACCAATCTCGCCGCGTCATCCTCCGCGGCATGAGATCCGATGCGCCAATCGGAAACCTGCTGCCCGTACCGATCCAAGAACGGCCCGAGCACCGGGAGCGCGATCGGTTCATGCTCCATCAACAACGCAAAGATCGAATCCTGATCGATCGCCGCCTGATCCGCGAGCTCCATCGGGACCTCGCTGAGCGACAGCCCAACCTCCGCCCCCAGACTCACCACCCGATCGATCGCATCGACGAGCTCCGAACCTTTGAGCAGATCATCGCGAACCGAGTCGCTGTCCCACACGCGCATCTCGACATGCCGCACACCGGTCATCCCCACCAGTTCTGGGAGCGCCTCAAGCAGATGCGAGTTCATGCTCTTGGTCCGAAGCGCAAAGCTCGAATCCCTCGGCCCAACATGCTCCGCACCCTCCCCGCCGACGATCGAATCCCCAGAGGACCGAGCGGGACCCCAGATAAAATCCAGCTCCTTGCGACCCACCAAGTGCCGCTCAGCTCCACGACCAGAGAGCACATCAAACACCGCGTGGTACCACCCGTACCCAGGAAGCTCCGGAGACCACCCCTCCCCCAGATCCCCGCCGCCCACGCGTCCCTCGAACGCGTGCTCATCGACCATCACACCCGACGCATCAAACACCCGGATGTACGATCCCAGATCATCCCCCGTGAGATCCCGAACCTTCATGTTCAGCACAGGCGCGTCGTCCCCCACGACCACATTCCCAGGTGTGCCTGTATCGAGCCCGATCATCGGGACCTGCGCGATCACCACATCATCAAACCACGCCCCGCCTTCAAAGTCCTGCGACCACACAGTAAACGGCTTCACCATCCGTGATCTCGGTTGCTGCTCGGGTTGCAGCAGCTGCAACTCCACCTGCACAAACGCCGTCTCAGGATTCGCGCCTTCGATAAACATCGAGATCTGCTCCCACTCGCCGCGGGTCCGCACCAACCTCGTCGAGACCGTTTCGTCCTCGATCACATTCCCCGCACGATCGATCAGCGTCGCGACCATCCGAGCGCGTGCGTGACTCAGCCCCTCCGTCCGAACGCGTGCAGTGATCATGTAGTCCGCATTCGGGAAGACCGTCAGTTCGCCGTGACGAAGAATCAAACTCGTCGATCCACCCGCCGTGGGAAGATGCGCCGTCCCTTTCCCTGAAAACGCAGGGCTCGAGTAATCCAGCCGAGCACCGTTCCAGATCGGGAACCCAGGACGATCCCGAGGCACCTCCGGATCATGCTGCGCACGGATCCACCCGCGCGGGATCGGGAGCGGATTGGTGTACATCTCTTCAAAGTCAAACGCCCGCACGACGCGCCCAGAATACGCCGGACGATTCACCGTCCCCCCATCACGCTCATCCTTTGTCTGGAGACCGCTCACGCTCCCCGCAACCACACCCAGCAGAGTGCCTGCCAGCAATGCTCTGAACCCAGAATGATCGCGCCGCAAACCTGACATCTACACAAACATCGGCGATTTGAGCCAAAACCATCCATTTCCCGAGCAATCCCACTTCCACGCAGTCACTGAATACGATGGATCCAGGAGTTCATGAATGCCAGACCCCGCGACCAGTGATCACCATCCCGACGGACCCGACCGAAAGAAAGCCCAGTGGATCCCATTGGACCGCTATACACCAGATGGATCCGCGCTCGATGCCGCGACCGGGTTCCACTCGACCATCGCAAAACGCCGGACTGTCCGCCATTTTTCCGACCAGCCCGTTCCCAGAGAAGTGATAGAGCAGATCCTCCTCGCCGCGGGGACCGCACCCTCCGGAGCCCACAAACAGCCCTGGCGCTTCATCGCCGTCTCGAACCCAGAGATCAAGCACAAGATCCGCGTCGCCGTCGAAGAAGTCGAGAAGGAGTTCTACGAAGACCGCGCCTCCAACCGCTGGCTCGAGGACCTCGAACCCTTCGAAACCAACCCCGACAAGTCCTACATCGACACCGTCCCCTGGCTCATCATCGTCATGGCCCTCCGCACCACCGATGATGGCGGACAGGTCTACTACCTCAACGAATCCGTCGGGATCGCGACAGGCATGCTCCTGACCGCCGCCCACCACGCCGGACTCGCGACCCTCACCCACACCCCCTCCCCCATGAAGTTCCTCCGCGAAGTCCTCGATCGACCAGAGCACGAACGCCCCTACATGATGATCCCGATGGGCTACCCCGCCGACGACTGCAAGGTCCCCGACATCAAGCGCAAGGCGCTCGACGACCTCAGCGTGTTCATCGAATAAAAAACGCCCCGTCTGCGGGGCGTTTGGATTCGATCGGCTTTCAATCTTACTCGAGAGCAGCCGCACCCGAGATGATTTCGGTAAGCTCGGTCGTGATCTGCGTCTGACGCACACGGTTGAACTCACGCTTGAGCAGCCCGCCCATCTTCCCGGCGTTGTCCGTCGCGGCTTTCATCGCGACCATCCGAGCGATGTGCTCAGAAACCACCGCGTCGTTGAAGCACTGGTACAGCACCGCCTTGACCGCCGCAGGAAGCAACGAATCAAGCAGCGAGTCCGCGTCAGGGGAGAACTCGTACACATCGCTCATGCTGCTGGTGTCTTCACCCGCCTCGACCTCAGGAGCCGAGAATGGGAGCAACTGCAGAATCTCTGGACGCTGGCGACCGGCGCTGTAGTACTTCATGTACACCACACGCACCGCCGAGACTTCGCCATCAACAAACATCTGCATGAACCGGTCAGCAAGACGCTCCACATCTTCGTACGCCGGCTTGTCACCGATGTGCGTGTGATGCGTGAAGTCGGTGTAGCCGTTGAACTTCAGAGCGCCGGCGCCCTTCTTCCCAACAACCTCGATCATCCCGTTCGCGGCAGACGGATCACTCTTGAGATGCTTCAGCGTTGTCCGGACCATCGTCCCGTTGTACGGACCACACAAGCCACGATCCGCCGAGATCATCAGCGTCAACTCATTGGAATCCGCCGAGGGCTTCGTGAGCAGCGCGTGCCCCTCGCCCACCCCAGCATCAGCGAGCTGAGCGACCAACCCGAACAATGTATCGGTGTATGGGCGTGATGCCAGCGATGCCTGCTGCGCTTTGGCAAACTTGCTCGTCGCGATCATCTGCATCGTGCGCGTAATACGCTTGATGTTCCCGACCGCCTTCATCCGCTTCTTGATATCGCGTGCGTTTCCCATAGGAGTCGATGGTAGGCACCCCCCCAAAGTGCGTCCTCAACCAGACCCCGCCCAAAGCACTGAATTGCCCAATTCTGACCCCGAATCCACTGCCTTCAAATCGAGCAGCACGCTCCAGATCAGTGACCCGCGTCGTGACGACGCACCTTGCGAGTGTCCCCCCCGCGATGCGGGTTCGGCCCCTTCGACGATTCGATCTCCATCGGGAACGCGGTGCTGAGCCCAGTGATCTGAGGAATCTCGACCTTCGCTGGGAGTGCACGCTGCTGGGAATCCGACGACTGATGCATATCCGCCATACCAAACCTCTCTCATCTCTCTCATTGTGCAGAAAGCTGCCGCGATCCAAACACACCGGACCGCTCATCCACAGCATGACACGGATCACCTCGATCGCCCAGCGAAAAACTCCCAGATTACGAAGAAACCGCCCCGTCCCCCACCACCAGACCGTCATACGCGAGCTCAACCCCCTCAGGGAGCTCCATATTGGTCGTCGCGTGCCCCAGATCGTGCGTCATATGGACGAAGTAGGTCCGAGAAGCCCCCACCCGCTGCGCCTCTTCGACCGCTTGCTGAACCGTAAAGTGCGTCGAGTGGGGTCTGTGCCGCAGCGCGTCGAGCACCAGCGTCTCCACCCCGCCATCCGCGCCCTCCAGATACGCCCGCGATGCCTCAGGCACCTCCACCACATCCGTGCAGTACGCCAAAGGCAACACTCCACCCGGATCCGCGACCCCCTCACCCGCCTCGAACCGGAACCCCAGGATCTCCTGCACCCCGTGCATCAAAGTCATCGGCGTCACCCGCATCCCGAACAGATCCACCTCCACCCCAACCTCCAGCTCCCTCGGCACCAGATCCGCAATAAACGACTTCTGAATGTTCTTCTCTTTCTCAAAGATGTGCTGGTACACCCGCCGCAACGACCCGTGCGTATGCGCATCCGCCCAAACCTCGATCGGCTGCCGCATCACCTCATTGAACCGACGGATCTCATCAAGCCCCCACACATGATCCACATGATTGTGCGTGATCAGAATCGCATCGACCCGAGTCATCCCCTCCCGGAGCACCTGCTCGCGCAGATCCGGAGACGCATCAATCAGGATCACCCGCTCCTGACCGGTCGCATCCACAAACTCCACCGACGCGCTCGTCCGCGTCCGCGTGTCACGCGGATCCGTCGAAGTACACACACTGCAATCGCACGCAATCACAGGCACCCCCGCCGAAGTCCCAGTCCCTAAAAACCGAATCCGCATACCGTTATGTTATGCATATCGTTAGCCATGATTGATTCGCCGACAGATTCCACATCAAGTGATGAGCCCATCCTCAAACTCAGAACCTCTTGGTTTCATTATTTCATCATGTCCATTTTCATCGGTATCTGCGTCTGGATGATTGCTGATGAAGTATTTGGAAAGCAAAATCCAAACACGACAGGGATATCTATCGGAATTGGATTATTGGTGATCTTCCTTTTCTTCACGATCATCGCTATTGGACATCGTGTTGAAGTCTATGAAGATCAGATCAGCTCAAAATCCATCTTTGGAATGCATCGAGCGAATACCAATGAAATTGAGGGCGTGAGAAACTCACTCGACTATATCCATATATACCACGCCGACAATAAATGCATCATCGTTCCAAGCTATCTGAAAAACTTCTTCAAACTCAGAAAGCATCTCAAAAAAAACTTCCCACACAACTAGTCAGCCTGCCGGGTGCCACTACTCGCCGTCTTCGGCGTAGTAGTGTCTTCTCTTCCGCGAGTGGCTAGTGGCCAGTCCCCAATCCCCTCTTCACAAATACACCTTCTTGTTGTAGATCCACCACTCCAGCATCATCACCCCGATCGCCCCCAGCAGAAGCCAAGGCCACCACTCCTTCAGCCGCGTGATCTCCCCCTGACTACTCGCACTCACCACCCGATTCGACAGCCCCAAAGACGCCGCGCTCCCCAGATCCGACTCCGGCCCATCCAGCAGGTTCGCGCCATAAAACCGCATCACCTTCCCGTCCTCGACCAGATCACTCGCACCCGCGCTCCCGATCCACTCCACGCGATACACCCCGCGTTGATGGATCGGCCCATACACGATCCGCCCGTCCGGAGCCGCGATGACTTCGCCGCTCATTGTTCCGTCAGGAAGACGCACACGGATATTCTCCGCATCGCTCGGCACCCGATCCGCGAGCACAAACCCAGGAGTGATCTGACGAGCGTTCACATCCACATCGGTCCCCACCTGCGTTCCCAGATAATCCACTGCACTCGCGAGGAAGACCACAAAGCTCACATCAAACGGCCAGTTCGAGAATGCAGGATCAAAAGCGACCATCACCGCACGAACATCCCCCGTGCTCATCTCCACAATCGCAGGCCCCTCCGTCGTCTCCGCGAGCGACACCAACTCCGACCCGTCCGGGATCTCGATCGTCCGCGACTTCCCGAGCACCACCGCATCAAGCGTCAGATCACGAAGCAACGGATGCCCGCGCCTCCAGTTGATAATCTGTGTGCCCGGACCCTCACCCTGATCCACCACCCCGCCGGGACCGGTGTACACATCACCAATGACCAAATATCTCCCCGGATCAAAAACCACCCCGCCCTCGCTCGCTTTGGGCATCGTCCCATCAAACACAAACAGATCAATCGCGCCCGTCTCTCCTGCATCGCGCATCTCCTCGTACTGAGCCGGGGACATGATCTGCAGATCCGAAATCGACAACCCGCTCAGCGCCTCGCGCAAGAACAACGACCCCGTCGTCACCAGCGCCACACTCGCCTGCTTCGCCGGAGGCACAATCAGCGTCCCCACATTGTCCGTCTCGAGAACATCCATACCCGCATCCCCAAACCCCGTAGATAAACGAACCTCAACCATCACCCCGTTCGGTTCCACAAGCTCAAACACCACCCCACCCGTGCTCGCTTCCTTCTCCCCCGTCTGCGATTCCACAACAGCACCATCCAGATTCACGGCACGAACCGAAACCACACGCCCACCAACCCGCAGCTCCGCATCCACCGATCTCGGATTCACATCCGTTGACTGCACCCCCACAAACACACTCAGCTTCGTCGGGTCCTCGTAATCCCGCTCCGCCCGCAGCGCCGTCAACCCAACATTCACCGCGCCAGCCTCCCCAACCGCGTGGTACTCAAAGCTCGGCGCATCCGCCGTATCTTCGTCGGCCCGTACCACATCCAGCTCCCCGACCTTCCCATCACTGAACAAATGAAAGAAGTACGCATCCCCACCCTTGATCCCCTCAAGCTCCACCGGATCCGTCCCCGTGCCGTCCCCACCCGAATCAATCACCACCCGATTCGGACGCTGCGACTGCGCCAGCCGATACGCCTCTTCAATCGAACTCGGCCCGTCCGTCTGCTCGATCCCATTGATCGCGTTGATCAGCCCCTGCTTATCCGAAGTAAACTGCGACACGATCTCCGCCGACCGATCAAACGCGATCACCATCGCCTCGTCCGCGTCCTCCGACTCCTCAAACAACGAAGGCGACGCCAACCCCTCCACCAACCCGATCGCCCGCTCCTTCGCGGCCTCCAACCGAGTCCGTTCCCCAGCAGAGCTCCCATCTCCATCCACGGCCCGCATCGAAGCGCTGCGATCAATCAGCAACACCAGCTTCCGCCCCGCCGCCGAACTCGCCGTCGAGCGAGGCTGCGCCAGCGCCAACAGAATCAACCCCAGAATAATCAACTGCAAGAACAACAACAGATTCCGCCGCAGCTTCTGGAACGGCGCGTTCGCTTGCAGATCCTGGATCGACTTCTTCCAGAGCAGCGTCGAAGACACTTCTCTAGGGACCCGGCGCAACTTCAAAAAATACAAAATCACCAACGAAGGAATCGCGATCGCCGCCACCAAAGCCGCAAGCATTGGAGTTGCCCAGGTCATGGTTGCCCCTCGGCTTCAAAGATCTCTATTTCATATAACGATTCGTTCGGTCTACCAGGCTCAAAGGTCACCCGATCAAGAGCATCGTCATCTCCAAAGTACAGAAACATTCGTTTACGCCCGTAGTAATCAAAGAAGCCAGTAAAAATCAATGCACGCTGTGGCCTGATCCAAGTAATAATGTCCTCATCATTTTCGCCATAATCGTACGGCTTGATCCGAAGTTTCTTTAACTTAGCCCAAGCAGCATCCTTTGACATACCGAGGTAAAACCGCTCTTGAAATCGCTCGTCAAATACTCGACGGCTTTGACTTGCATTGAGAGTCCGGCAGCCATTACACATCACAAGACAAAGCAGTGATAGAGAGATGAATATCTTCACCGCAGCAACCCCCGCTTCCGCAGGTAATCCACCAGCAGCGTATCAATCGGCGTATCCGACTGGATCGTCAGCCCAGTAATCTCCCGCCGTGCGCAGAAGTCCCGCAACTCCTGACAGTACGCCGACAAGTTCTCCTTGTACTTCTTCAAGAGCGGCGCGGAGATCGTCACCTCCGCCATGTCCCCATCCTCCACATCACGGAGTTGCAGATCCCCCGAAATATCAGGATCGACTTCTTGCGGAGATAGAACCTGAATCGCAAACACATCGTACCCGCGCCCCACCAGCAGCCGCAGACCCGTCTCGTACCCCTCCTTCATGAAGAAGTCGCTGAGCACGATCATCACGCCCTTCCCCCGACGCGACATCGCGATCCGCTTGCACGCCTGCCCGAAGTCCGTCCCACCCTCCGGCGTGATCGAGCACAAGAACCGCGCCAGATCATGCGTCCTCCGTCGCCCGCGCAGATCCCGGATATTCCCCGCGATCGACTGCTCCCCGCTTTCTCCCTTCAAGCTCGCCATCACCAACTCATCGCGCATCCCCACCGCCGTGACCGCGACGCGGTTCAAGTTCAACAACCCGATGTACCCGAGCGACATCGCGACCTGCTGCATGTAGTAAAACTTGTTCGGCTCCCCACAATCCGCGCTCGCGCTCGCATCAATGACAATGTGCAACGACAGATCCTCCTCCTCCATGAACAGCTTCATGAAGAACCGATCCAGCCGCGCATAAATATTCCAGTCAATGTGCCGCAGATCATCCCCCATCGCATACGGCCGATGATCCGCAAACTCCACACTCTCCCCACGCTTCTTGCTCCGCCGCTCCCCCTTGAGCTTCCCCGCAAAGATCTTCCGCGACGACACATCCAGATGCGAAATCTTCCCGATCAACTCAGAAGACAGCAACTCCTCAATCGTCGCAGGCCGGGTTGGGTTCTCAGATCGCAGCATAAATATCCCTCAGTCAGTCACAGTGTCATTCCTGAGCACAATTCTGTATGCACGACGATCGCCAAAGTAGCTCGTCACAAAATGCCCTCTTGATTCAATATCCCCTTCTTGTTCATCCAACTCACTCGCATACTCCCGGCCTGATGATCTCCAGAGATCATCCTCAATCGCCCATCGATGAAATCCCAAGTAAGAACCATCTGGAGAAAAGCGAACAAGTAAATTTGTGTCGGGATATCTTGGGTAGAAAAAAGTACATCCCGAAAAACCGAGCTGAAGCAAGATATCATTGCTATCAACTGCTTCAAAAACCGGAAAAGAGGGTGAATTCTGCATATCTAGAGCAGTCGCCAATCTACTACCTTGATTCATAGGTTGACCAAACTCTTTCTCTAACACACGCCCAATCTTTGAATCAGATGAATTACTCGTGAGCCGGGAGTTATTGCAACTACAGCCAACTTGAATTGCAAAGAGCAAAAGCAAACAGAAAAATTGACAACATCGAATCACGCGAATAATCGCCGACACCTGAGTTGCGACCTCTAGTCTCAGCATCAGTCTTCAATCGCCTCCACCACATCATCGATCGCTTTATCAATCTTCGTCTCACTAGACTGCGCCCGTCTCGGATAGTGCGCATCAGCCCCGATCCCCTTCGCGCTGATCACCTCGCGATAACACCCCTGCGTCCCCGCAAGCACAACACCCAACCCGATCAACGCAACCACCAACCGCTGCTTCCGTTTCACGACACACCCCCCACCATCGCCGTCGGCTGTGTCGGGGTCAGCTTCAGGATCTCCTTCACCAGATCATCCGCACGCACCCGATCCGCCTCCGCTTCAAAGTTCATCAGCACCCGATGCCGCAGACAAGGCAGCGCCACATCCTGGATGTCCTGATAGCTCACATGGAACCGCCCATCCACAAGCGCCCGCACCTTCCCCGCCATGATCAGCGCCTGCGCCCCGCGTGGACTCACCCCGCACCGCACATACCGATTCGTCGGACCGTTCGCCCCACCCGCGGCCGTATCCGTCTCCGGATGCGTCGCAAGTACCAACCGCGCCGCGTACTGCTTCACATGCGGCGCCACCACAACCTTGCGGACAAGCTCTTGGTATTCCTTGATCGTGCCCCCGTCAATCACCTTGCTCGCAACCGGATTCTCCGCGCCCGTCGTCCGATCGATGATCTCCATCAAATCCTCAAGACCCGCGTACCCCACATCAACCTTGAGCAAGAACCGGTCCATCTGCGCCTCAGGAAGCGGATAGGTCCCCTCCTGCTCGATCGGGTTCTGTGTCGCGAGCACCAAGAACGGCTCATCCAACTTGTAGGTCTCACCTGACACCGTCACCGAATGCTCCTGCATCGCTTCAAGCAGTGCCGATTGCGTCTTGGGAGTCGCGCGGTTGATCTCGTCCGCAAGCACCACCTGCGCGAAGATCGGTCCCTGCTGGAACTCGAAGGTCCGATGACCCGTGTCCGGATTCTCCGAGACGATCTTCGTCCCGATCACATCCGCAGGCATCAAGTCCGGAGTGAACTGAATCCGTGAGAACGGCAGATGCAGCGTCGTCGCAAGCGTCCGGACCAGCAAAGTCTTCCCAAGACCAGGCACACCCTCAAGCAGCACATTCCCCCCCGCAAACAACGACACCAGCACCGCATCGACCACCGCCTGCTGACCGACCATCACCTTGCCGATCTCAGATCGCAGCTGCGCAAAGCTCGCTCGGAACTGCTCGCACTGCGCCTTGACCTCAGCAGGGGTCTCCAGATTCTCGTTCATACTCATATCAAACTCCTCGCCGGAAACCCGGCTCTGGTGTCACAACAGTCTATCAGCTATCCGTTCCCATCAGTCACCGCCCCCCTCGAACTCATCGCGAACCCGCTTCTTCGCCGCCCGCAGCGCACTGAGCGCATCCATCGTTTCGTCCTCAGCCGACTCCGCCTTCTTCTCGCGCCCAATCACAGGCTTGCCCGATTCCTCTTCCCCCGACAGCGCCACGGGCTCACTGCTCGCGGCCTGTTGTTCATCCGCCTCAAACTTCTTGCCCGCCTGCGCTCTCCGATCATCACCCGTCCGCGACTCGGTCCGCGTGCGCGCCATGCGCATCGCCGCCGTCGCGTCCATCGACCGGTCCGATTCCTTGTGCGCCCCGCGCCGCACAAACGCCGCGATCGCGCGCGGATCGATCCGCACCCGCCGCACCGCGACATCCATCAAGAAGATCCCGATCCCCACGATCGCCATCAGCATCCAGATCGGTGTCAGCGCGACCGGCATCGTCAGCCCCTCGCGCGTCCACAGATCCGAAACGCTCGGATCCGCGCTCAGCACCCGACCCCCAGTAATCGATGCCACCTGCCGCAGCAAAGGCAGGTTCGTCTTCAGCGACTTGTACTCATCCGCAAAAGGCCGGATCACCGCCGCCTGCACGCTCCCCTCATACACGCGATCCGCCTCACCCGGTGCACGGTACTGCATATTCACCACATACGAACCGGGTTTCGACGAATCAAAGTCCCCCTCATACCGACCCGGCCCCACCTGACGCAGCTCCACAATCTCCCCCACCCCATCCGGAGTCGACGCTCGAGCGCGGAAGTTCGCAAAGTCCATCCGCTCGCCCGTCGGATCAAACGCCTCGACCACCACCCGCGTCCGCTCCCCAACATTCTCCGTCGTCACGCGCAGCGTCGAATCCCCGCCTGGACGCATCGCCCAACGCACATGCTGCTCCCAGAACTGGTTAAACCCGCTCCACGCAACCCAGTCCGACGCCCACCGCGTCGATACATCACTCGTAAAGGTCACCACCTTCCCAAGCCCATAAGGCCACTGCGCCGCGATGGGATCCTCCTCCTTCCCGCGCAGCGTCACAAGCGATAACCCCTCCCGATCCGCCGCGACCACATACCCCGAAATCGCAGGCACCCCACCGATCCCCCGCATCGTCTCCGTCGGAACCCCCGTCCGCGCCGGCGCAAACTTCTCGCCCTCCCAGATCAACGCACGCCGGATCGTCTGCGCCTCCTTAATAAAGATCTGAGGCAGCGTCGCCAGCGCATTATTACTCACATTGTAATAGGTCCCACCCGTCGTCCGCGCCATCGTCCGGAGCGTGTTCGTATCCCCAGGCGAGTGCGGATTGACCCCAACCGCTGAGATCGTAATCCCCGCTTGCTTGAACTGACGCAGCAGACTCCGCGACATCGAAGGATCACCATCGCTGATCACAATGCAGTGCTTCTGCCCCGCCTGCGCGTTCTTTAAACCATTGAGCGCGAGCTGCAACGACGGATCAAAGCTCGGCATGTCCCCGAACTGCAGGTTATTGATCGCCTGACGCACCGCGACCCGATCCCCGACCGGCGACATCGGATACACCCAGTCCGTCCCCCCGATCCCCTGATACTCCACGATCCCGATCAGATCCAACCGCGACAACGCGTCCGCCGCCGCGTTCGCGATCTGCTTGCCGTAGAAAACCCCGCGCGGGATCTCCACCGAGTGCACAATCAACGCCAGCGCCCCGCGAGGCATCTGCCTTTTCTGAGGCGGATCCAATCGGATCGGAAGCGCGTCCGCCATCGGAGACCCGATCCACCCCCCCGCGCCGAACGACTCTGGACCCCCGATCATCACGACCCCCCCGCCCGTGTCGTGCACATACTGGCGCATCATCTCCTGCTGCGTCTCCGCGTACGAATACGCCGACTGGTTGATCAGCACCACCGCTTCATAGCTCGCAAGCTCCGGGAGCGTCCCGGGAAACTCCGCAGGTGTGATCCGCTTGGTCTCCAGCTCCGCCGCGTGCAGCGCATCCTCGATCCGCACCGCCTCGCGAGGCTCATTCGCAACAACAAGCACCAAACCTTCGGACCCTACGAACGTAATCACCGACCCGTTGTTGTTCTCCCGAAGCGAATCCCCGATCGTCGACCCCACCGACCCATCCGCACCCAGCGACGCGATCGGTTCAAACACCGCGTCGTACAACTGAGGACCGGGCTGTTGCACCGCGACCGGCACACGGATCACATTCCGCCCCGCCTTGAGTTCTGTGTAGTAACCCAGTTCATCCGGCGCCGGATCCAGATCAATCGGCGTCCCCCCGCGCGACAGCATCAACCGCCCCACCGCCGGGGTTGTGCTCGAGATCACCACACGAATCGCAATCGTCTCGCCCACCCGCGTGTTCGCCGGCGCCTCGACCGACTCCATCATGATCTCTTCGCTGTACTCAAACTCAACCGGGAGCACATCGATCGGGATCCCCGCCGCTTTCGCTTGCTGCGCCGCTTGGTAGAGCGATCCCTCCGTCTCGTTCGCGTCCGTCACCAGCAACATCCGGAACGCCGCATCGCTCGGACGATTCGCGATCGCTTGGTTCACCGCCGACGCAAGATTCGTCGATTCCGTATCCCCAATAAACTGCCGCTCCACCCCACGCACAAACTTCGAAGGCGACGACTGCACAATCGGATCCCGCGCCGCCGTGATCACCCCCAACCGATCATTCGCCTGCCTCGAACCCTCCTGCGCCAGCTCCACAAACGAATCCACCCTCGGCTGCACACTCGTCGGGATCGACCGCGATACATCGTTGATCACCGTCACCGCGACATCCGTCGCCTCGTCGCGATACGCCGGCCGCGCCAGCGCCCCCACCAGCAGCACCAGCGCCAGAATCCGAATCACCAACGCCGCGACTTTGGACGACTTCCCAAGACCCGCAAGACTCTTGCGCGCAAGGAAAATCGTCAAGGGAACCGTCACCGCAAGCAGCACCAGCATCATCGGCTGACCAAACTCAACCGGACCTACCGTCAACGACGCAAGCTGTACAGAAACACCACTCAATTCACGCCCCCCGCAACGACTGACGCGTCATCAAACCCCACCATCTGAATCCGGTTGTTCCCCGAATCCAGAATCACCAGCCGTCCATCAATCACATCGCTCGTCCAAGGCGTCGCAAGCTCCCCATCCCCGCGACCCCCAACCCCGAACATCTCGATCGTCTTCCCGGATTCCAAATCAATCCGCCGAACCACATTCCCACCAAACTCGCTCACCAGCGCCGACCCATCGTCCAGCACCGTCACCCCGTACGGGAACTTCATGGGCGCAAACCCCGCATCATGATCCCGCTCATACCAAGCGATCAAATCCCCCTCCATCGTCAGTCTCCCGATCCGATGATGCGACGAGTCCACCACGATCAACTCATCCCCCGATGCTCTTTCCCATACCGCCATCGACTGAGGGCGCGACAGCGCCACCTCCCCGTCGGATCCATCAACCGTTTCTGATGGAGTCCCGATCTGACCGCCCCACACAAGCCCGACTTCATCCCCGCCCCGATCCCCGCTCCGATCAATGCTGTAGCGCGTGATCCGATCGTTCCCCCCATACTCCGAGATCAGCAACTCCTCCACCACCCCGTCATCCCCGACCCGCACGATCACATCCGTCGGATAGATGAACTCCTCCTCGTCCTCACCGAACACTCCGAACGACAGCACCGGACCCGCGCCGTGTTCAAGCGGCAGCGCGTACACCAGCAACCGGTGCTCGTGTGTATCGGGGACATACGCCGCGTACTGGTCTTCATCAAACAAACTCACACCAACCGTCACCCCCGTCGGCATCCCGTTGCTCAGCTCGGGCATCCGCACCGACCCCACCATCTGCCCCGACTCAAGATCGATCGCTTGCATCCGCGCCGTTTTATCAATCACCACCGCGATCGATCGTCCCGCATCATCGCGATACACATCCATCGCGCGCGGATACATGAACTGACCCGGATGCGTCCCCGTCTCCCCGATCACCACCGCGTCCACCAGCCGTCCCTGCGCATCGGTCACGCCTCGATCGCCGCACCCAGTGAAACTCAGCACAGCCGTCACCCCCAACACAGGGACCACCCTCCGACACGCGCTGTGAACCATCGAATGCAACATCATGCAGCAACCATCATAGTGAGTTCTACGCCTACGCGTGGAATCGGTTGCTCGTATGCGAATCACCGTCTGCCCCGCATCATCAGCATCCCACCGATCACCGAGACCAGCAGCGCGACACCCATCAGGTTCAGCAGCGCCGCCGACAACCGCTCGAGCCGCGCATAGTGCAGATCCGCGAGCAGCCCCTGCGACAGCGTCGATACCCCCGCCCGCGTGATCATGACACTCGCTTCGATCTCGTGGACCGCAAGCAAGCCACACACCACCCCCCCGCCGCAACACGCGATCGCCCCCGTCTTCCCGTGCGCTCTCCACCAATCAACCCATCCCCCCCCGAGTGTCCATCGCTGACACAGTAGCTCCCCAGATTCTCGTCTCGCAACAACCGCGCCCACCACACCACCCACCACCAGCACCCGCGCCAGCAAACCGACTAGCTCACCCATTCCACTTCCGCCCATCCAACCACTCCCCGCCACCGAAGCCCCCACCAACACCCCAGGCACCAACGCCCCCGCCGCGCTCGCAAACACCCCGATCACCCCAACCATCCGCACCCATCGCTTCCAGTGACCCAGCAGCGCCGCGATCATCATCGCATACACCCCGCCACTCACTCCAACAAGCACACCAATCAAAACAGAATGACCGATCGCGTCCCCGCGCTCGCTCCAGAACACACCCATCGATCGCCAATCATCGATCGAAACCGCGAGCACCACCATCGGCACCACCACACCCATGCCCCACACCGCCCCGCCCCATATCCAGTCCCCACGGCGCACCCCACGACCGTCCTCCCGCTCAACACCCGTCCCCACCATCCCCCGGCTTGTCGCGTCCCGCACCACCACCCGCACTACACACCACGCACCCACCAACCCAACCAATACCATCGGCGACCCCATCACCCACACCGCGCCCCACGCATCCACCCCGCGCTCCGACAACGCGCGCCACACCACAATCGACCAAGTCTCGATCTGCGCCAGATGCAGCGGCACCCCGCTCCCCAGCATCACCCCCCCGCCCCCCCCCCC
>JAEPQP010000221.1 GCA_017640485.1 Phycisphaerales bacterium
AGATGACCATTCCGAAGAGGAAGAGGAAGACGATCACGAAACACTGCTGTTTCCCGAGATTGAGTTCGAGTCTTCATCTAGCGATAACAACGACAACAAGGCCGTTGGTGGTCGCCTAGCACTAGCATTCCTGCCTCAGATTGAGATCGGTGCATCACTTTACCGATCAAAATACGACGAGAATGATGATCTTGAGTTCAAAGCCAGGGCGTTAGATGTCAATTGGATCGGCCAGTACTGGTCGGTGCGCGGCGAGTACATTCGTACCGACGCAGATGCGCTCATTGAGTTTGAAGAAGAAGACGAACATGAGGAGGAGGAAGAAGAGGTAGATGATCATACCGATGATCTCGCAGTGGATGACGGCGATGATCACGATGAAGTATTCATCAAAGATAGCTTTGATCGCAACGGCTGGTATTTGCAGGTTGCATGGCAAGCGAGACAGCTGAATGTCGATGCGCTCAATCCCGTTGAGTTTGTTGTCCGCCACTCTCGAACCCGCGAAGTAGATGTGGGGGAGCGATGGACCTATGGCGTCAACTATTGGATGACGCCCAGTACGGCGCTAAAGCTCGCATACGAAGATACCGAGATGGATGACGGGCGAGATGATACGCGCGTTTTCCTACAACTAAGTTTTGGATTTTAGGAGCGTCGAGATGAAAACAATCAACTTATCTACTGTCTTCCTACTTTTTTCGCTCTTTTTCGCCAACCCAGGAGTCGCCGAGGATGACGTCACCGCTGGTGCCAGAGTCTACAATGAAAACTGTAGCCGTTGTCACAATGCGAGACCAGTACAAGAGTTTCACGCGGATGAGTGGTCAGTCATCGTCCCTCACATGCGAGAAAAGGCTCATCTTTCTGGAACCGAGGCAAAACAGTTAGAGGCCTTTATCGCCGTAACCCTTACTGCGGATAAAGTTTCTCAAGTCGCTGACGAGCAAACGGAAGATATCGATGGACCTGCATTGGTTCAGAAATTTGCCTGTGCGGCTTGTCACAAGATGAATGGCACTGGCGGGGCCCTGGGGCCCAGCCTTGATGACGTTGTCCAGAGAATGGGACGGGAGGATGTCATTAAGAAGATTCTAGAGCCGACCTTTAACAACCCATCGTCTTCTATGCCGCGCTTTCCCCTCTCCGAGGCTGAGGCAGCGGCGATAACCGACACGTTTAAGTAAGGGGGGGATGGCTTATGCGTGTCAAAGAACTATCCGATAGGTTGTGTGTAACTACCGACACAATTCGGTACTACACCCGCATTGGTCTACTAAAACCAGATCGTCAGGGCAATGGGTATCACTCCTATGGGAAACGGGAGATGCAGATTCTCAAATTCTGTATGTGTGCCAAGCGATTAGGATTTTCGCTGGCTGACATCGAACGAATCGTCAATATGTCGGAGCACGGCCAAACACCGTGCCCGACCGTCCGAGAAATTTTGGAGCGTAATCTCGACGAGGTTAAGGAGAAGTTGGAGGAATGTCAGCTACTTTTAGTTCGCATGGAGCAAGCGCAGAGAGCATGGTCC
>JAEPQP010000172.1 GCA_017640485.1 Phycisphaerales bacterium
CGCTTCCGCAACTCGATCACATCCACCGTTGGCTCATACACCGCCGACCCATTGAGCGTGATACCCCCCTCAACCCGCACCCCCTCGACCAGGTCATTCATCCGATTGATCGAACGCAAGAAAGTCGACTTCCCGCACCCCGATGGACCAATCAACGCCGTCACCGCTCCGCGAGGCACCCCCATGGTGATCCCATGGATCGCCTGCGCGTTCCCATACCAAAGCTTGAACGCATCAGACTGGATCACCGAATCTGCCTGCGCCATCTCCTCATGCACCGTCGGCTCAGGATTCTCACCACGACGGATCGCATCGATCACATCATAATGAGCGGGCTCGCCACCCATCCCGCCAGGAACCACCGGCGAAGGACCAGCAGGAGCCTCGGGCGCCTTCACCTCAACCGCCTCGCGTGCTGTGCCATCGGTGTTCGTCATAGACCCCATCATATCGCCGCTCCCTTCATCCGACCGCGCAGCTTCGCCCGAATCAGAATCGCCGTCAGATTCAACGCAAACACAATCAACAAAAACAGCAGCGTCGTCGTCCACACCATCGGCCTAGCCGCCTGCGAATCCGGACTCTGGAACCCCAGATCATAAATATGGAACCCGAGATGCATAAAGCTCCGATCCGCATGCAAAAACGGAGCCGTCGACGATACAGGAAGATCCTGATTCAACTTCACCGCACCCACCAGCATCAACGGCGCAACCTCACCCGCCCCGCGCGCCATCGCCAGAATCGCCCCCGTCAATATCCCAGGCAGCGCACCAGGAAGCACAATCCGACGGATCGTCTGCCATTTACTCGCCCCGCACCCAAAGCTCCCCTCACGCATCGAGTTCGGGACCGCCGCGATCGCCTCCTCCGTCGCGACAATGACCACAGGAAGCGTCAACAACGCGAGCGTCAGCGAAGCCCAAAGCAATCCACGCGCCCCGAAGGTCGGAGAACCCTCCGCCGCCCGAGCCCCGAAGAACCCCTCGAAGTACGGCGTCCTCCACACCACCATCACCGCAAGCACCACAGTCACGCCCCAGCCCAACCAAGACAAACGCGACAACAACCGATGACGCACACTCGCAGGCACACCCGGATCAGGAGTCCCCCACAACCCAAGCCCGAAAGAAACCACCGCCGTCAACACCGCCATCACAAACATCAGCCACCACACCCCGCTCGAGAGCGCACTCCCCGCTACCGGTCCCGTATCCACATACCGTCCCACTGTGTAACAGAAGAACCCCAGCCCAAACACCCCATACACAATACTCGGTACCCCCGCAAGGTTATTCACCGCCACACGGATCACACTCGTCGTCAACCCCTGCTTCGCATACTCACGCAGATACAACGCCGCGATCACACCCAAAGGCGTCACGAACACCGTCAGCAACAGCGTCAACAACACCGTCCCCACAATCACCGGATACACCCCGCCCTCTGTGTTCGCCTCGCGTGGTCCCGTTGACAAGAACTCCCACCACCGACTCAAGAACACATGCAGCTTCCCGCCAACCGACAACTGATTCGCAGGAACCATCCGGACCACCTGACTCAGCATCATCGGTTCATCACCCTGCGTCTGCGCGATCGGCGCAAACCGGTCCGTCGTAGGCTCCACCACCACAATCCGCTCGCGAGCATCCACCCGCTCCCCCTCACGGATCTCTGCAAGCACGATGTCGTATTCCGCCTGCAGCCGCTCCTGCTCAATCTCCATCGCCGCGATGACCGCGTCACGCTCCTGAGCCGTCATCCCTACCTGCTGCCAAGGACCACCAACCCAAAGCCCAACAGCCCCAAACAGCACAATAACCGCGCATCCAAACCGGATCAGTTTCCCTTCACGGATCCCCTTCGATCCGATCCCAACGCCGTAACACCGTTTGACCCACCACAACACCCCCGCGCCGATCACGACCACCAGCATCAACGACCAGCTCACCCACCCGAGCCGATCCCGTGCATTCGCCCTCCGATCAACCCCCATCTTTGCTTTCGCAACCGCCAGCCGTGCAGTCTCGATCCCGTGGTTGATCTCTCCAAGCGCCCGTTTCCGCATCGATTCACCACGAGCCCGCCGCTCGCGCGCCACGCGATGCCGCTCGTCAAACGCCTCGATCGTCGCGCTCGATCCAGAAACAACCTCAGCCTGTGACCCATCGTCATCAACCGAAAGAATCGCTTCGGGTGTCCCGAACCAAACCCCCCACGCCTCACGCTCAAGCACCACCGCATCGTCGGGCTGCTCGACTGAAGCAATCTGCTCGCCATCAACCCAGCGGAACGACTCCTGACCAATATCACGATTCCCCACGCGATACAAGAAACGCCCCTGCGCATCCTCGTCCGTGAGCACCCCCATGATCTGCTCGCCGTCCTTCATCGTCACCAGATCAATATCGCCAGGCCAGAATGTCCGCACCCCGTTGTACACCACCAACACCAGCAGCACCGCGATCATCCCGAGACACAACACCAACGCCGATCCCGTCAGCCACACCATCGGCTCACCAACCGCGCTGGGAAGCGTCCGCCGTTGCGAAACCGGATTGGAAGTTTGATCCAAACTCATAGCCCCGCGTTCCGCTTCCTCACCACCTGCCGAACAATCTCAGCACTGGTATTGATCACAAAGGTCATCACAAACAACACAAATCCACACAAGAACAACACGCGATAGTGCGTCCCGCCCTTCGGCGCCTCGGGAAGCTCCACCGCGATGTTCGCAGCCAGCGTACGGAACCCGCTGAAAATGTTCCATGTCATCTCAGGCGTATTTCCCGTCGCCATCAGCACGATCATCGTCTCGCCCACCGCTCGACCAAAGCCGATCATGCACGCCGAGAAGATCCCCGACCCCGCAACAGGGAGCACAATCCGCACCGCCGTCTGCCACTTCGTCGCGCCCGCACCAAGCGAAGCCGAGCGGAGCGAGTCCGGAACCGCCTGCAGCGCATCCTCCGAGATCGTGTAGATAATCGGGATCACCGCAAAGCCCATGATCACCGCAACCACAAGCGTGTTGCGCGGACTGAATGTGCCGAAGATCGAATCTCGTGGATCGATCCCCATCGCAAACAATGACCGAGCCACGATGTACGCAAGCACAAAGCTCGCGAGCGACAGAACAACGAACTTGAGCAGCACCACACCCCCGACCACAAGCGTACTCTGGGTGGTCAACCACTCATCAATCCGTCGCCGCACCGTCACCGCCTGCAGAATCCACACCCCGATCGCCGCAAGCGGGAAGCACGCGAGCACCCATCCGGGAGTCGCCGTCCCATACTCGCCGTTGAGCCATCTCCGAATATCCGCATCAATCACCGCGCCGCCCGACTCAGCCGCATCCTCATCAGCACGCACGACAACCCCATCGACCACCGCGAGCTCCATCGCCCGCAGTTTTCGTTGCACCCGCTGGTCATGCAGCTCGCCTGCCGCCCACGCAGGAACCTCTCCGCCCTCAACCGCCACCACATCCCCAGAGAGCACCGCCCGATCAAACGAATCAGGTGTAAACCCAACCCGCACCACGCTCGGTCCAATCAACCACGCCACCCCGATACTCCCGAGCAGCACCAACGACACCAACGCCAGATGATGCCCAGTCCGCAGACGCAGACGCGCCGCCAACGGCACCAACTGCCACACATGCGCCCCAAACAACACCCCGAGCGGAAGCACAAACATCCCCACCAAGAACGGCCCTAAAAAATCCGCCACATACGGCGCCACCACCATCGCCGCCACAAAGCCGAGCACCACCGAAGGCAAACTCGCCATCAACTCCACGCTCGGCTTCACAATCTTCCGCACACGCTTCGACAAAAACTCACTCGAATACATCGCCGCAAACACCGCCACCGGGATCGCAAACAACATCGCAAAGACCGTCGCCTTGAGCGTGCCAAAGATCAAC
>JAEPQP010000164.1 GCA_017640485.1 Phycisphaerales bacterium
CCTCGCCCTCGCCCGTGCGATTAACCTCTCACGAAACACCACCGGCGCCCTCTCCGCCGCCGAATGCTGGTACGCCGCCCCCATGCCCGAGTGGCACCAGAAACTCGCATCCCCAACCAAGATCCGCGTGATCAATCCACCCGAGCCCGCGCCCTCAGTCCTCGACCCCGAGGGAATCCTGATCACCGACACCGGATCCTGGTCCCAGCTCGCCCCCTTCAAAGATTTCCTCAAACCCCGACTCGACCGCACCACCATCATCGACCACCACCTCCAAGGCAACGCCGAGATCTCCACCCGCCGACTCCTCGACACCCAAGCCGCCGCCGTCGTCCAACCCGTCGCCGAGGTCTGCTGCCACATCCTCAACCTCGACTCCCCAAGCAAACTCCCCATCGACATCGCCACCCCCCTCTATGTCGGCCTCGCCACCGACACCGGTTGGTTCAAGCACTCCAATGTCGACGGCCGAGTCATGCGCCTCGCCGGAGAACTCCTCGACGCCGGAGTCAACCACAGTAGCCTCTTCGCCATGCTCTACCAACGCGACCGAACCCCAAGACTCAAACTCATGGCCCGCGCCCTCGACTCCCTCGAAATCATCAAAGACAAAAACGCCGCCATCATGATGCTCACCCAAGAAGACTTCAAAGCCACCAAAGCCGCACCCGGAGACTCCGGAGGGTTCGTAGACATCCCCCAATCCGTCGAAGCCATCCGCGTCGTCGCCATCCTCAACGAACAGTTCGACGCCGATGGCACCTTCACCAAAATCTCCCTCCGCTCCAAACCCACCGAATGGGACGGACAACCCCCAGTCGATGTCAACCAAGTCTGCAACACACTCGGAGGAGGCGGACACGCCAGAGCCGCCGGCGCCAAAGTACGCCAAGGCCTCGAAGAAACCAAACGCCTACTCATCGAGGCCCTCCCATGAGTAACCCCGAAGACATCCGCAAAAAAATCGCCGACGAACTCCGCTCAGGTTCCAACAAACCCCGCCGCGATCAATCCCGCAACACCCGCCCAACCAACAAACCAAAAGTAAAACCAGGCAAACGCCCAGAAATGGGTATCAAAACCACAACCCTCTGGGAATACCCCTCACAACACTACGACGGATCCCACGGCACAATGCAAGGCTCCAAAGACTACATCGGAGCAACACCCTCCTGGGTCATCTACCAACTCCTCAAACGCTACACCAGAGAACGCGACACCGTCCTCGACCCCATGTGCGGCTCAGGAACCACCCTCGATGTCTGCAAAGACCTCAACCGAAAAGGCCTCGGCTTCGACCTCAACCCACAACGACCAGACATCAAAAAGAACGACTCCCGCAAACTCCCACTCGACAACGACTCCATCGACTTCGCCTTCATCGACCCACCCTATTCCACCCATGTCGACTACTCCGACGACGAACGCTGCATCGGCAAACTCGACGCCGGCAAAAAACCCGGACGCAACGAACAAATCATGGGACAAGCCTACTACCAAGCCATGGACGCCGTCCTCGCAGAACTCTACCGCGTCCTCAAACCCGGAGGCTACATGGGCCTCTATGTCTCCGACTCATGGAAAAAGAAACGAGGCCGCCCCGGAGGCACCTTCATGCCCATCGGCTTCGAACTCTTCTCCATGATGAGCCAAGCCTTCGAACCCGTAGACATCATCTGCGTCGTCCGCCACAACACCAAACTCCAACGAGGCAACTGGCACAAAGCCGCGGAAGAAGAGAACTTCTTCCTGCGGGGGTTTAACTACTTGTTTATCATGCAGAAGCCAGGTCTCTAAGGACAACCCTTCGCATAGGCCGCCAAGAACGAAGAGATATCAAAGAAATCAATCTGCCCGTCGAGATTAAAATCCGCAGTGCCATAACCGAACGAAAATGCAGTGAGAAACTCTGCAATATCAAAGAAATCGAGTTCTCCATCTTCTGTGAAATCAGCAGCGCACGGAAGCTGATACATAAACTCATTTCCTCCTCCATCAATCCATTGCGCTTGATTGATGTGGTCAGGATAATTATTCAAGAACCGTGTCCCTTCAATATACGGTGCATTTGCTCCACCACCATCCACAATAAAGATTGCTCCACCTGATTCGTCAGATTCGTTTCGAGCAAAATAGCAATCAATGAAAGATGAGTTGCTTGTCCATGAAGAGACAGCTCCACCTGCCTCATTCCCATCACCATTGAAATCAAAAGTGAAGTTGTCTTGAAATGTACACCGCACGAACTCCGGACTACCACTCCATGCACTCACAGCGCCACCGTATGTTGCAAGGTTCTGTGAAAAATCACAATCAACGATCATTGGAGATCCGTTGGTAATCCGTAGAGCACCACCCGCATACTCTGCGCGGCACTGATAAAATCTACAATTCTTGATTACTGGAGAAGAGTTCTCGATCAATATACCGCCGCCATCCGATCTCGTATGTCCTTTGACAATTGAAAATCCATCGATCACAGTGCTCGCTGTCTCTCCCCGTCGTATCCGAATGACCGGACCACGCTCAAACCCATCGAGCGAAGTCGACAATGGGCCTTCTGAACTACGAATAGTGATCGCTTTGCCAAAGGTATCGATCGCACCAGACCAATTCCCTGGACCCACAACAATCTCATGAACCCCAGACTCTGCCATAGAAACACCCAACTGGATTGAAGGAACATCTTCAGGAACACGAACGATGACGGGCAACGGTTCACATGCATCAATGATGCCATTACTGTTCAGATCAACCTGGCACTCATCTGGGATGCCATTTCCGTCACAGTCTTCAACCGTTCCAGACAGAATCTCAAGTCCATCATCCAACCCGTTTCCGTTACAATCCCCGCTGCAACGAAAGTCTGCAACGAGAGGGGCTGTCTGCATGAAGGCGAGCCAGTTATCTGCAGAAAAATTCGCATCCACAGCCACCCCCGTCGCCACACCTTCATACTCGACCCGCGGATTCGAGAAATGCGGAATCGCATTCCCACCCATGGCAGTGCCAACCGTCGAGCCATCATTGAGCGACAGTACATGCCCAGTCGAATACGGGAAGAACCCACCCGGATCATCCACAAAGTGCCGAGAACCAAGATTGTGCCCGAGTTCGTGACGGAATGCGTTGGTCGTCGCAAAGCAACTCGCAGTCACCTTTTGAAACCCATACGCTTCGTTATCAGGCGCAAGATAAGCCACGCCACAAAAACCCGCGTCATTAATCAGCACCACGATATCCGCAGCGACCGAATCACGAACGCCGTGAACCTCGTCCATCACACCATCGGTCCGCCCCTGAAGCAACGCGAGGTGATCCCCGCTCTCGTCATAATCGGTTTGAATAAGCCCGACAGTGCGGACTGAGAATGGGAGTTGGCTATTTACAAATGTGGTATTCGCATCTTCAACATTGACTTGGCACAACACCTCAATGAGACTCTCACTCCCAATACGCTCCAATGCCGCAGGCGTATAGACCCAAAGAATATCGATAACATTCCGGTCACCACAATCGGAAAGCCCGCTTTGCGAAAACTCAAACAGACTCGGTTCTGGTAGAACCGGCTGACAAATGTGGTCCGCATCCCCGTGCTCTGCTGAAGTCTCAACAGCATGCTGTGCAAACGCTGAAGGAGAAACCGATCCGATGAAAAACAGAATCATCGCCCAACCACGGACAAAGTAGTTTCTATAAATCTTGTAAATACCAGTGTACATATTCATATGAACAACATACTCGAATTATTGCACTGAAACAATACCAATAGCGTCAATGCCTTCAACCAATGCACAGCCACATCCGTGCGCATATCTCCCATACTCCCAGTTCACCCCCTTCCAATCCCCACCAAAACCAACTACAATTCCACAAGCCCCCACCATCATCAATCAGGGGGCATTATGCACAATCAGTCGCACACCAACACACCACACCAAAACGCTTCGACCTCCACTGACCAATCCCCAGTGACGAGCGACCAATCCCTCACAGAACAACTCCTCGAAGACCTCCTCGACCCCGCCCTCACCCCCATCCTCATCTGCCAAATCCACGGCCTCACCCTCTCACAACTCGCCAACATCACCCAGTCCGACGACTACCAATCCGCCATCGCCGCGATCACCACCATCAACCAAGCCCGCCAAACCCCCATCAAAGCCCAGCTCCACCTCCAATCCCTCGCCACCCTCCGCGACACCGCCGACCTCGCCCACCAAGCCGCCCTCAACTCTTGCTCCTCCCCCGTC